>CAZNDF010000045.1:0-4124 GCA_964571775.1 uncultured Gammaproteobacteria bacterium
TTTATGGCTCAAGGTGGCGATCCTACTGGAACTGGTATGGGTGGTGGCAAACAAGATTCTGAACTTAATGATGTTCCGTTTGTTCGAGGAAGTCTTGGTTTAGCCCGCACCGCCGAAACTAAATTAGTTAGCAATGATAGTCAATTCTTTATTTGTTTTACTACCGAAGGTTGCCAACACTTAACTTCAGATTACGTTAATTTTGGTGAGGTTATTTCTGGTCTTGATGTTCTCGACAAAATTTCCCAAGGTGACAAAATTATTAGTGTTACTTCCAAAACTAAATAATGATTAAAAAAATTACTTATTTTATCGTCGCTATTATTCTTTTTGGTGGTATTTTTTGGTTGCTATCGCAACCTCCCAAGAACCACGACTCAAATTCTTCCGACGCAATATCAAAAGACATTTACAAAGATTATCCTGTCTATGACAACCCAGATCTTGTTTTTTATTGGGGTAATGGTTGTCCTCACTGCGAAAATGTTGAAAAATGGCTCAACGAAAAGAATGCCGACGCAAAGCTAAAAGTTAACTATAAAGAGGTTTACTACAATCAACAAAATCAAACAGAGTTAACCAAAACTATCCAGCAATACTGTCCTGAATTGATGGAATCTGGTGGAATTAGTGTTCCTACTGGATTTGATCCTGTCAACAAAAAATGTATTCAAGGTGACACTCCAATAATCGATTTTTTGTCATCGAAACTAGCTAACTAAATTATGTCAAAAAAGACTAAGCCCCAGAAAGTTACTTTAAAAAGTATCATTAGGCTTATTCTTTTTCTTACTATCGTTTTTTTAATAATCTCCTTTATTAGTCGTCAACAAACTATTAAAACAGAAATAAGTGATCCTACTGTTTATATTGGAGAATCTTTAGGAGGAGATGTCTTGGGAACATTTTATTCAAAACTTCCCGAAAAAAGTCGGTATCAAATTGAAAATTTTAACCAAACCGAGGTGGGTATTTTTCTTCAAAACTCCACCGAATATCTTAAAAACCAACTTAACGGTTTCCCTCAAAGACAAATTAAAGAAATCAAAAAAGCCGTTATCAAAAATATATCTGACGACATGATTAAAAACATTGAAGAAAACTAAATATTATGAGTTTACTTCCAGACCTCAAGGCGAAATTTGAGGCTATTAAGATTAAAATTAACCACGCCTCCAATTTAGAGGAATTATCTCAACTAGAAAAACAATCACAAAAATCCAATCTTTGGGATAATCCATCTCAAGCTCAAGAGTTGTTGCAAACAATTTCTGCTCTGCAAAAAAATGTTCAATTAGTCAATCAAATTGAATCAGAAATTTCCACCTTAGAAGAATTCATTAATTTTATTTCTGATAACCCAGATCCATCCATCGAGTTAGAAATATCCTCGTCAACATTAAAATTAGAAAAAGAAATTTCTGATCTTGAACTTCAAACCTATCTTTCTGGAAAATACGATTCAAAATCAGCCATTCTTTCGGTTCATTCTGGCCAAGGTGGTACTGAAGCCATGGATTGGGCTGCCATGCTCCAAAGAATGTACCTTCGTTTTTTTGAGCGTAAGGGTTGGAAATATGATGTTATTGATCTAATCCCTGGGGAAGAAGCTGGAATCAAATCGGTATACTTCAAAGTATCTCAACCTTTTGCTTTTGGTTATCTCAAAAAAGAATCAGGAGTTCATCGTTTGGTGAGACTTTCACCGTTCAATGCCGATCAGCTTCGCCAAACATCTTTCGCCAAAGTTGAAGTTGCTCCTATTCTTGACTTTGCTTCAGATTTCAAAATTCCTCCTGAAGATATTGAGTTTTCTGCCTATCGTGCTGGTGGCCATGGCGGTCAAAATGTTAACAAAGTTTCTACTGCTGTTAGACTGGTTCATAAACCTACAGGTATTAGTGTCTCTTGCCAAAGTCAACGTGGCCAAGAGCAAAATCGTGAATTAGCCCTTCAAATGCTCACTTCAAAAATTTGGGCCTTAGAACAAGAAAAACAAAATCAAGAAAAGCAAGATATAAAAGGAGAAAATATTGTTGCTGGTTGGGGACACCAAATCCGGTCATATGTTCTTCACCCTTATAAAATGGTTAAAGATTTACGGACTCGATACGAAACGTCTGATACTATCTCTGTTCTTGATGGTAATCTTGACTCTTTTATTGAAGCTGAATTAAAATTGTAGAATGTCAAAAATTGCCAAAATTATTTTAATCTCTGTTTTAAGTCTTATTGTTTTATATGTTGCTAGTATTTTTTGGGGAATAAGAGCTATTTCAAAAAAAATTGATCAACCGACATCATATATTCCTTCATTAATTAGTCAAATTAAATCTGATAACCCATATTCAAATAAAGATAAAATCAATTTCATTATTTTGGGTTTAGACAAAAGAGACGACTCTCTCGAAAAAACCCAAACCACAGATACCATTATGTTCGCCTCTCTTAACCTAAGAGATTATAAAATTAATACTATCTCTATTCCTCGAGATCTTTGGTTTTATGACATCAATGCTAAGGCTAACGAAATCTACCCACTCTCTCTTGATCAACCCAATCAATTTTCTTTCATCAAAGAAAAATTTCAAAAATTAACCGGCCAAAATATTGATCATGTGGTTATTTTAACTACTGATAATTTAATTAGTTTTGTCGATCTTATCGGTGGTGTTGATTTAACCCTAGAACAGGGATTTATTGATAAACAATATCCTAACCCTGAGTATATTAAAGATCCAAAATCTGGAGCACCTATCTACAAAACTGTAGAGTTTAAGTCTGGTCAGATCCATTTAGATAAATCAAATATTACCGAATTTGTTCGTTCTCGCAAAGGTGGCGAAACTGTTGCTCAAGGGGGGACTGATTTGGCCCGAATCAAACGACAACAACAACTCCTTGAAGCTATCTTGGCCAAAATAAAAAGCGGGGATTTTATCAAAAATTTTTCTCAAGTTTTTGATCTTTACAAGTTTTGGAACAAGGATATCTCCAAAGATATTACTGATCTTCAAATTATTCAGATTGCCTCAATAATTAATGAAAATTTAAACAAAATTAATTTCAACAAGATTGAGCTTAAAGTTGGTAGTAACGCTAAAGATGGAATTATTTATCATCCAAACACTTTCATAAATAAACAATGGGTCTTTATTCCTAGCGATAAAGAATATAAATCTTTTCAACAATTTTTCTCTGAGTCCATTCAATAAAATCTCCGATCTAATATCTAATTTGCTATACTGAATTATTAGATTTTAATTATAGACATGGACATACCAAATTTATCTAAACCAAACCCTGAAGTTAATCAATTAAAAGTTCCCCATACGCCCAAATTAGTCTTTGTTATCTTAATTATTTTAGCTATTACTTCAGGTTTTTGGATTTCCCGTTTCTGGCCGACAGAAACCACTGCCGAAGTCAGCAAAAGCGACAGTTTAGTTGCTAATGAAGCCGCAAAAATTGTTGAAGGAGAAGAAATAAAAACTGGTGTTACTTATGGCAATTTAAGTAAAACTTTCGGTGATAGTGCTACTGGTACTATCAAAGCTGGTGGTATCAATGGTGACGGTACCCACACTCTCGAACGTCAAGGTGGAGCTACTCAAAATGCCGCCCTAACTTCTTCAGTCGTCGATCTCGATCTTTTTGTTGGCAAAAAAGTTGAAGTCAAAGGTGAAACTAATGATTCTGCCAAAGCTGGTTGGTTGATGGATGTTGGTAGTATAAAAATTCTTGAATAAAATGAAAATTGTTTTTGATAAAGTTGATAAAAATTTTGGCCTTATCAGTGCTCTAAAAGACATTAGTTTTACTATCGATCAGGGTGAATTTGTTTTTGTCGTTGGCCACTCAGGCGCTGGTAAATCAACTATTCTCAAATTAATTCTCAATCAAGTCAAACCTAGTAGTGGTCAAATTACGATAGATGATATTAACCTAAGTTTAGGTAAAAAAGAAGAAATTGATAAAGCCAGACGGCAAATGGGTGTCATTTTTCAAGATTATCAACTTATTATGGACAAGTCAGTCGAAGAGAATATTGCCCTTAGCCTAGATATTATTTCTTTTCCCAAAGACAAAATATCTGCCAAAATTGACGAAGTCATAAAACAAGT
>CAZNDF010000045.1:4224-5389 GCA_964571775.1 uncultured Gammaproteobacteria bacterium
ACCGAAATGGTAACTGCTAGTATTCTCCCGGCTTCTATCGAAGTAACCGTTTCTGACCCAAAGATATTAGAACAGATTTACCAAAACTATGCCACTAAAACTGATGTTGTGGACGAGATTATTTATCAAAAAGATATTATTGGCTCTTTGCTCGATTGGACCAATATTATCAGAAAAACCGGATTAATAATCACCATTATTGTTCTTCTAATCAGTTTTTTTTCTGTTTCTTCCATAATTGGGATGAAAACTACCAATCGTAAAGATGAAATTAAAATTAGCCGCTTATTGGGCGCTTCTAATTTTTATGTCAAACAACCCTTTTTACTTGAAGGCGTTTTTTATGGATTTTTTGGCAGTTTAATTGGTTCAATCTTGATTTTTTCTATCCTCTTATTTGCTCGCCAATCTATCAACTCATTTTTTCAGCCAGTCGAATTTATTACTAATAATTTTGGCAATTACGGTATAGTAATTTTGTCTGAGATTGTTTTTGGTTGCTTCATTGGTCTATTAGCTAGTTGGATTGGTGTCAAAAGATACATCAAATTCTAATCTGATGCTCAAAAAAAATGTTTTTATACTACTTTTAACCACTCTTTTTCTTACCTTAATTCCAGTTGTAAGTTACGCTCAAAGTACCGAAGAAATCCAAACTCAAATCAATCAGTATATTCAAAAGCTCAATGAACTTGGCACTGCCAAAAATACTCTCTCTAACCAAATTAAATTACTCGATTCTCAATATCAGTTAACTCTCCTTAAAATCACCCAAACCGAAACCTCTATAAAAACCTTAGAAAGAGAAATTGATCAACTCAGTGTGGAAATTGGTAAGCTTGAAGTTCAAATAAACCAGCTCTCTCAAAATTATATTCACCAGACTGTCCAAAATTATAAACTTCAAAAGAAAATACCTGCCTTTGCTTATATTTTTTATTCCAATCTCAATACTTTTCTAGAGCAACATCAATACATTTCATCAATCCAAGAAAATAGTCGGGAAAATCTTATTAACATGGAAACTGTTCGTTCTAATTATGATGACCAAAAAACCGCTAAAGCCAAAAAACAAACAGAAATGGAGGAGCTTAAAAAAACTTTAGCCAATCAAAAAACCAGTCTTACTAGTCAAAAGGCATCAAAAAACAATCTCTTGGAATCA
>CAZNDF010000046.1:0-4908 GCA_964571775.1 uncultured Gammaproteobacteria bacterium
CCTTTCGAACACACGCTTTCCAGGCGTGCGCCATAAACCACTAGGCGACTCCTCCCTGAGTGACTTATTGTATCAAACTTGGTTATCGATTTCTCATTATGCTTTCTAGTTTTATCTTTGCTTTTTTGAGCAACACTTTTTCATTATCATACTCCAACTTTTCATTAGCCTCTTCAAAATCATACCAATTTCTTTCAATTACCATTTCACTGTCATAATACTTAAGATTACTTTGACCCGTATATTCCATCAAAAAGAAAGTTACCTTTTTAATTATCTTTTTTTTATTTTCCTGGTCCCACAAAACGTAATTATTTGACCCTATTTTTGCCAAAACATTAGCCTTTACCCTGGCTTCTTCTTCCACTTCTCTTAGTGCTGCTTGTTTCAAAAATTCATTATCTTTCAAGTGACCTTTTGGAAACTTATAGACCGGTCCTTTTGTCTTTTTTTTACCCGATTTAAAACTGGATATCGTTCTGATTAAAAGCCAATAAATTTTACCTTTTTCTTCTTTAAAAACTAATCCGCCAGCAGATCTCTCGTCATAATACAAATTATCCTTAATTTTAATCACATCATTTTTCATTAGTAAGTGATTATATCCCGAAATGGTAAAATTAATTACCCATTAAAAATTATTATCACTCCCTAATGAAAAAAAACTTAAGTCTCAGCCTCATTTTAGTTAGTTCTTTATTTTTGTCAGCTTGTGGTGTTAAGGATAATAATTCATCAACAAAGACTGACTCTCCCAAAGAGAATAGCCCAAAATCATCTTTCTCAATTCGAGACTTAATCGCTCAAAATATCCCTCAAAAATGTACTTGGTCTGGCCAAAACGAAGATGGTTCTTTTACTACCGAAATGGTTATCAGTGGTAAAAAATTTAATCAAGTTATTACTTTTAGATCTGCTGAAGGTGAAGAAAAAATTAATTCCATTAGTGATGGTGAATATGTCTATACTTGGGGAAACCACTCTACTGGAGGAACTTTTGCCACTAAATTAAAAGCTGATTTTAGTGAAAACGCAACTAACACTCCCGAAATTAAGGACAATGCTGAAGCTATTGGTAATCTTTCCGAAACTCAAACTGACCTAGATTCAAAATTTGAAGGGGATTGTTCTCCAACCATTGTTACTGATGCTAATTTTCAGCCACCAAAAGATATTAAATTTGAAGATTATTCTAAATTTCTAGACGATATCAAAAGTAGTATGCCCGCCATCGATCTTAGTGATCTCGAGTAATTATTTCAATAATTCTCGAAGTTGACTGGTGAGGAATTAGTTTTGTTACCTGAACTATTCTTGCTCCAACTTCTTTAGCTTGAGCTGTTTTATTTTTAAGATTAACATCGTTCTCTGTAACAGCAATTACTTGAGGATTTATCTTTTTGATTAAATCTAAATAACCATCACTTTCCGCTATTTCTGATAGTTTTACTACATAATCCACCATTTTTAAATTCACCAAAAGCTTGGCCCTGTTTTTTTGATTATTGATTGGTCTGTCTTTACCTTTATTCTTTTCAATATTCTTATCAGATTCCAAAAAAACCACCAATACTTCTCCGTTACTTTTTGCTTTCTCCAAAAAAGTTATGTGTCCCAAGTGAATCACATCAAAACAACCGCCAACCAAAACTATTTTTTTCTTTCCAATAGTTTCTTTTAATTTTTTTATTTCTTTGTCTTTCCAGATTTGTTTCATTCTGTGTTCCCGGTGAGAATCGAACTCACATCACTCCCTTCGGAGGGGAGCATTCTATCCATTGAAATACGGAAACTAAAAGTCCCCTTATTCTATCTCAAAAGAAGAATTTTAACTCAAAGACAATCGTCTTATCTGACTATTCCCAGACCCATATACCAAGTAAATGGTTTTTTACAAACCGGACAAGTTGTCGGTGGTGTTTTACCTTTATGAATATAACCACAATTTAAACATTTCCATTCCAGCTCAGCTTCTTGGTTGTAAAGAGTGTTGGCATCTAAATGTTTTGCCAAGATAATATATCTTTCTTCATGTTTTTCTTCCACTTCTTTTACTTCTCTAAATAACCTCTCTGCTTCCGCATCCCCATCAACTTTTGCCTGTTCTTCAAAAGAAGGATACATTTCAGTCCACTCATGATGTTCACCTGCTGCTGCCATTTTTAAATTTTCTACTGTATTAGTACTAAAAGGTTCAATTGAAAAACTGTCTGTTACTACTACTTTTTCTTTGATCAATTCAAATTCTTCTTCGGCATGGGCCTTTTCTTGATCTGCTGTTTCTTCAAACACTCTAGCAATCCATTCCAGATTCTGTTTTCTCGCCATCTTAGCAAAGGTAGTATAGCGATTTCTAGCTTGACTCTCACCGGCAAATGCTTTTAAAAGATTTTCTTGAGTTTTTGTCATATAAAACATGTTACCACAAAAATGTTCTCCTTAAATACGTTATAATCACCTCAAATGGTCGAAAAAGCAGAAACAATAGATGTTGCTAGATTTACTCAACATGTTCAAGAGATAAGAGATATTATTGCTGCTGATGGGGTTCAAGCCGCCTTTGTTGGTGGTATTGCCCTTCGAGCTGTTCAAGGCAAAGAACCCAATCCTACTAGAAATAACGGAACGGTTACTGACCTCGACATAGTTGCTCTTGGTCCAGACATTGAAAAAATTAAATTAGCCCAAAACGATATTGCTCAATACCGAAAAAACTTTTCCGACTGTCCTCCTGTTAGTTTAGAGTCTGTTAAATTTTCCGACAAACCAACTCATCATTATCCTTTATTTGAAATGCTTTCTGGAATCCGCCAGGATAGTAATGGTCGATTCTTCCTGACTTTTAGAAGTGTTGATCAAGAAATTGACTCGTCAACCATGTCTTTGATTACTCGAAATTACGGCCAAGCTAAAATAGAAACTTTTCCTCAAGAAACTATTCTTCATCGATATTACGTCCGTATGGGTTATCTCAAACCAAAAGATATTCCAAAAGTTGAAGAATTCAGAAAATATATTGAAGATAATGGTGGCGACCATATCGACCCAAAACTTTACCTACCATACACAGAATTTTGCCAGCGGATTCAAGAAAAACATCCCCACATCATCAACTTGACCAAATTTTATTGGAATTTTGACCAAAAAATAGGTGGTAAATGTTCCGGATCTAATGGTCTTATATACAAAGCCACCAACTTATTCCATCGTTAACTAAAATTTTCCGGTTCCAAAAATCAAACACGTTGCCAGACCATTCACCCCAATCCCTACATAGTTCCATTTATTATTTAACTGGTTATCATTATGTGGTTTATCGCCGGCGTACATCCATTCAATAGTATGTACTCCATTTAGTTTGTAGCCAAAGCTTATATTTTCTCCCAAAGCTGTAAACCCTAGCTTGTTAAACCCGTCTTCATCCTCCATAAAATTACTAAATCCTTTATGTCCATCTACGCTTTTAATTGAGTTTAAATATACTGCTCGACTATTAGCATATTCTCCTAATCTATTATCCCAGGTTAA
This sequence comes from uncultured Gammaproteobacteria bacterium, assembly GCA_964571775.1. Taxonomy (GTDB): domain Bacteria; phylum Patescibacteriota; class Microgenomatia; order UBA12405; family UBA12405; genus WARW01. The sequence continues at coordinate 3,529 of CAZNDF010000046.1, forward strand.
AACTTGAGAATTATATCTTTTTCGATATTCATTCAAGGCTTCAAATATTTCTTGAGGTGTTGCCATTTTTTCATCTTCACCAATTTTCATTGTCCAAGTGACTTCGTCAATTTGCTTAGCCACTCCCCAAGGTTCATTATCTGGAGTTGGTGTCGGTATTATGGTTTTAGTTATTACTCTCACTGTAGGAACAAGGGAAGGAGTCGTTTTTATTATTTTTTTTGTTGGAGTTATCTCTTTTACTTCAGTTTCTTCAATCTTCGGTTCTAATTTATTTACACTTGGAGCTACAACAGGGATAACTATTTGTTTAAATTTTTCCTTATTTTCTTGCCACAACCAAACCAAAGTAATTATCTCTATTGCCAAAAACACCCACCCAATTTTTTTTATCATCTCTTTATTATAAATTATCTGTTTTTTTCAGTTTTAATTCAGTTAATCATCATAATATTTATCTATGAACCAAATAACCAAAGTAATTATTCCCACAATTCTTGTCTCTTCAGTTGCTTTTGTTTTATTTCAAATAAAAAATACTCCAATTAACTCATCTAATTCGTCTCCAGATAAACCTAACAATTCTGATAAAAATCAAAATCAAACCGATCAGAATACTTCAGAAATTAAATATACCAAGCTCTCTGTCTTAAAAAATCGTTGTTTGGGTTGTGGTAAATGTGTTCGTATTGACCCTCAACATTTTGAAATGTCCGGTAATAAAGCTATTGTTATTTCTTCTTCTGATTTAAATTCTTCTCAATTAACTCTAGCTATCAATAATTGCCCTGGTCAAGCAATTACTTTAGAATAAGCTATGTCTAGCTATAATTTTTTAACTATTTTTACCATTACTCTTATTACTTATTTCTTTAGCTTATTTCTCGTTAAGCTTAAAAAAATAAACTTAGTTCAACACCGCCGTTTTTGGAACATTGTTCTTTTGGTCACTTTTTTAATTTCTGGAATTTTCGGTCTGTTCCTTGCTTTTTCTATTGACCAAAAATTATCCCTCCGATGGTATTTACCCTTAATTTGGTATCACGTCGAATTTGGTATCGTTATGGCCCTTGTTTCTATCTTTCATATTCTTTGGCACCTCCCTTATTTTTCATCTCTTCTCAAAAAGTCCCTTAATTCTAAAAACTAAATTTTAGTGTAAAATAAGCCTATTAGTTTGTTTTTATAATTATGGTTCAAAAATTTTCCGAAAAAGTTTATCTAAAATCTGATATTTTAGTTGGTTTATATGTCTTTTGTATTGTTACCGCTGAACTCATGGGATCAAAAACTTTTCCTCTCTTAAAAATTTTTAATTTTAGTCTCAACGGTTCTGTTGGTATGTTCCTTATGCCTTGGATTTTTTCTATCAATGATATT
>CAZNDF010000047.1:0-1586 GCA_964571775.1 uncultured Gammaproteobacteria bacterium
CCATAAATGACTGATCCACTTGTAGCCAGAGTTCCATCTAAGAAGTTAAGCTCAGTAGCAGAAGAAGTGAGAAGAGTGTTACCGATTGATATGTTGGTTGGACTGAGGGTACCACCAACAAAGGTGTTGCCGTAGGCGTCAACTGAGAATCGAGTGGCTAAAGTAGTAGTAGCTGGGTTGTAGTTGCGGAAATCTAAGAACTTGTAGCCTCGATTAACATTACGAATAGTAGCACTGTAAAGATTGCCAGTAGAAAGGTTGGCGTTGGTGGCATCAATAAAACCATTAACAGCAGTAGATCCGTTACCTTCAGTGGTTAATTTGATAATTCCGTTAGCATCAGGATTGATTTCGATATTACCACCACTACCATCAGTGGCTTTGATCAGGATAGCCTGACCTTCGATACCTAAAGTACCAGAAATTGATTTGATAGTAGGAGAAGTTTCGCCTAAATTAAGATTACCACTACCATCTACAGTTAGCACTGTATTTTTAAGACCGCTGGCAGATGGAGGCATACCTTGCAATGTTTCAGCATTGATAGCGTAAGCGACGGTAGCAATAGGTTGGCGAGGATTCATGGTTTCGCCACCAGCAGTTATTTGAAGGTAGACAGAAGGATTCTCAGTGAAAACAGAATTAGGAATTTCAGTACCATGAGTTTTTCCAATAGTGACAGAAAAGATACCGTTTTCATCAGGAACAACAACTTGAGAATTGCCAGTGGCGGAACTATAAAGACTAGTTCCAGTACCGACGGTTTCAGTATTGTATAAATCAAAACGAATAGCGACTGACGAAGAAATGGGGTTCCCTGAAGAATCAGTTAAACGACCTTGAAAGGAGAGAAAACGGTCAGCGTAGACAGGACTAGAAGCGGTGGAGTAAGCTAAACCGGTTTTGGCTTGTTTGATGGATTGGCGGTAGAGAGTATAACCGATACCTAATCCGATGATAAGGATTGATGAAAGAAGAAAGTAGGTAGCAAAGGATTTAGATCTTAGATGATAGATATCAGATGATTTAGAGAAAAGATTTTTTAAACTTAATTTTTCTTTTGTAGGTTTTAGAGATGTTATTTGTGGTGTATCTGTGATTAAGTTTTTATTGATTAAGAATTTTTGGAATGAGGCAAGAGAAGAGAGTTTGCGTTTGACGGAGGCATCAGAAAGAGAGCTGCTTTTTAGATAAGCAGCATAACGGTCAAAATTAGACTGGTTAAATAATTTATGAAGCAAGTTGGTTTGTTTTGCACCAATCAATAAACTGGCGAATGTCGTTTAGGTAATTTTTGATAGTGACTAAGGAAAAATGTTTTTTGACGAGGAATGATTGGTAATCTGACAAAACGTCATCGGTAGAGGGTTTCTTGACTTGGCGGGCAATCTTGAGGGGGTCAGTTTTTATAAGATTTTGATCGAGAGCAAATTGAAAAAATTTTGACAATGAAGAAAGATAGCGATTAGAATTGGGATCTTTATCAATGTTTTTGAGGTAAGAAGCAACGGTACTTGGAGAAAAAAGATTTGAATTTTCAATTTTCAATTTACAATTTTCAACAAAATCAAAATAAGCATTGAGGT
>CAZNDF010000047.1:1596-2880 GCA_964571775.1 uncultured Gammaproteobacteria bacterium
CGGAAAGATAGTTCCTGATAGTTGATTCGGAATAAGATTTAGCGATCAACCAAGACTTGAAGGGATTGAGGACAAGGGAGTTGTCGATAGTGGCAGAGACAGGACCGCCTTCGCTAAGACCACAGCTACGTCGAGTCAAGGCAGGGTTTGTCATCTTCAGGTTATTTCCAGAGCCAAACAAAAGTGGCGGCAACAATTAAAAATGGGACTAACTTTTCAGCGACATCTGAGAAATTAGTCTTGGACCGTTTTGATAAAAAATTAGGTTTGAAATTATATGTTTTATACATGTTTATAAAGTTTTTAACGAGTAGTTAATATAACTATCTACTATTAGAAAAAGGCTGTCAAGCATAAAAATAATAGGGTTATTGATATGTTTTGATAGCATTAAATTCGATAAAAATAGTAAAAATAGTGTTTTCATTTTGATTTACACGCATAGTTCTCATGCTAACAAACTATATAAAACTAATTTCTAATATCTAATTTCTAATATCTAATAAAAAACCACTATGCGGAGATGTGCGGAATATAGAGAAAGATATTAATTGATACACTATTTGAGTAGAAATTCTCAATTTTCAACATCCAATTTTCAATAAAAATAAAAAAAATAGGCTATAAAAAATATTTTTAGGTTTAAAGTTAAAATATGCTTGAAAGATAGATTAAATTAGATGACAGTTTTTGGATCGTAGATGGCAGAAAAAAGTGAGATTAATTGATTTTTTAAGAATTAAATAGTAATAGTAAGGTGTTATTTGATATATTAATTTCTAAATTCTAATTTCTAAATTCTAATTTCTAAAACAATTTAAAAAATTATATTGCTTATTGTTGGAAAGATAGGTATAAATCCAAAAAATATTTTAGTTAGCAATTTAAACACCATATTGCTAATAGGGGTATCTGACCCAATTTGCTATGTTGATTTTTTTAAATTATGCTATGATTTATTTAGATATATGGATAAGAATACTAAGAAAAAAGATCTTAAACTTGGTCCAGTGGTGATTGCCGGGGGAGTGGTTTTGGGGATGATTTTAGTTTTGTTTTTGGCAACCTCAGTAGTCCCAAGAGCATTGGTTACTTTAACAAGAGCGAGTTCTTCTGGTAGTGTGGTTCCAAGTGGTTCTTACTTAATAGGTGAGAGGATTTTGGCTAAAGCAGATGGTAAAGATAGGTGTGCTGTTAACGTATTTCTTTTAGATAAAAACGGGAAGGGTGTTTCGGGAAAGACTGTAGAGTTGATAGGGATGGAAGGAATCGAACAGATAAATG
>CAZNDF010000047.1:2890-4770 GCA_964571775.1 uncultured Gammaproteobacteria bacterium
GGTGATGATGGGAAGATAAGATTTGAGATGACCTCTACAGAAGAGAAACAATTTAGGATAAATGCTAACTATGGTGGGCAGCAGTTGCCGCAGACGATTGTGTTGACGTTCAGGAATTAACGCGGAGCGTTAATTTAGATCTCAGATGATAGATCTCAGATGTCAGGACAATGAAGATTTCAGGAAGACAATAAGACATACAGATCTTAGATGATAGATCTCAGATGTCAGGAACAGCTTAAGATAATAAAGATCTCAGATATCAGATCTCAGGAAAACAAGATAGATCTCAGATGTTAGATGTCAGGGATTTAAACTATAAGTTACATATAAAACCTTTTGATACTTTGTACTACCTTTCCCTTAAGAAAGGGAACCTTAGGTTATGTTTTATTGGGTGGCATTGCGAATGATGGGTGGTTTTGAATAATAATGATTTTTATTGATATATTTATAGGGAAAATATTAGCAGATCGTTGGTTATACTGATAAGTGGGGTTGGAGGGTGGTTTTAGGTTAAATTTTAGGTTGAAACTAGATATTCAGCCTGTCAGATTGTTAGTTTTTAAGATTATTAGGTCTAGCAGAGACACAGAACGTCTATAAAATTAAAAAATAGTACTCCGATAAATCGGAGTTTGATAAATAGGCAAAATTTGGCCTTTTAGTTCAAATTTAGACCTATTTAACAAAAAAATAATTTGATTAAAACAGTGAGGTTTGGATAGTATTTGATGTATATAAGAATAGTTGATGAGGAAGATAACCGACAAATTACGTCATTGCTGTAAATGTTAACTAATTCATTGATGAAATTTGTGATTTAGGCTGTCTTCCTCCTAAAGATTGATGTGTCTGTCCGTTGTGGTCTCTCGCTGCGGGATAAAGGAGGATTATAGAATGGTAGGGTGAGTTTTGAACGGATGAATTTTGTGTTAAATTTATTTATGGCTTATGATATTTGTGTTTTAAGACCGGATGAATTTAGAAAATTTATAATGAAATTGGATAGTGATAGTAAAGCTAGAGTGGTGAGAGATGTAGATTTTTTGAAAGAAAATGGAATGAGGTTAGCCATGCCATATGCCAAAAAAATTGATAAAGAACTTTGGGAACTAAGAACTAGTGGGAAACAAAAAGTGAGGATTTTCTATTCGATTAAGGGAAATCAAGTTTATGTTGTTCATTGGTTTATAAAGAAGAGTCAGAAAACTCCAATAAAGGAATTGAATACGGCAATAAGACGGTTGACAGAAATATAGCGTTTATGCTATATTATTTTTATGGATAATTGGCAAGAAATAAAAAAAGAAATATTGAGTGATAAAGAAACTAAAAATAAATATGATGATTTGGCAGTTGAATACCAAATTATTGGAGATATGGTAAGGTTAAGAAATCAAAAGAAAATAACTCAAAAAGAATTAGCTAAAAAGATTGGAACAACTCAATCAGCCTTATCAAGATTTGAAATGGGGGAAGTGAACCCAAGTTTAGATTTTTTGAAGAAAGTAGCGGGGGCATTAGGGACAAGATTGGTAGTGAAGATGGAATAGATTAAGACCCTCCTTCGCAAAACGCTATGGGTGGACAAAGAAAGGGAGATCTAGAATAGGTTTTTTTTGGGTTTTAGAGCCCTCTCTTTGTCAATGAATGGTAGGGTGAGTTTAATTAAAGTTTACCGCGCCACCGTTGTAAACTTGTTTAATTTGTTCTTGGGTAAGAGCGGGACGTACAAATTTTTTCAAAATTTTACGTTCCAGAAACGTTAATTCGCTAAGGCGAATTTTACGTTTCGTAGTTGTAGGTCTTTAATTAAAGTTGACACTTCCACCATTGTATAGAATTTTTACTTGTTCAGAAGTTAAAGCGTAGTTGTA
>CAZNDF010000048.1:0-4746 GCA_964571775.1 uncultured Gammaproteobacteria bacterium
GCCAGATGGCAGAAGCGGCTCTCCGAGAATTGAACGACGGTAACAAAGGTGTCTATCTGGTTGTGGCCTATGGTAAACAAAAAGATGATTTCAGTAAGGAACTAATCATCTTTGAGAGAGCGATTGGAACGCCGGATAGCGAATGCAAACAAGTGGCTATGGATAAGGCTGAAATTGTCTGGGAGACAGGTGTTTCAGGCGATGTTGTAGCCAGACACAATCCATTGTATCTACTTTCCAGGGGGAAGACTTGTCTCTGGGAAGGTTCAGCAACAAGGATTATGGGGAAGATCGCGATAGTGGTCTCCGTTTCCGGATCGACCAGTCTACGCGACAAATTCATCGCTGAAGTGTTCCTCTCAAGGGCGGAATTATTCCTCTCCGAGAAGGCAAAGAAATCAGTCGATGGAGATCATGGTTACCTGAAAGTAAATCGAGATCAAGACTAATAACAACAATCAAAGCAAGAAGAAGAAGAAAACGGCTCTGGAGGAGATGTCGGTGTAAAAACCAAAACATCTTTCCAGGGCCTTTTTTTTAACAAAATTTATCTTTTATTTCTTTCCAGAACAAAGCGACAGTATTAATAGATCTGGCTTTGTCATTTTGGTGTTCTTTGAATGATTCAAAGAGAGAACCAGTAGAAAAAACTCTGGCGATAAAATCAGCGCTATTAGAACTCCCAAAAGGTAATCTGACTCCCCTTTTAGTAATAGAGAGTAAATTGTTTCGACTGAGATAATTTAAATTATCATATTCTTGACGGCCGACAGGATGGGCAAAAAACAAAAAAGATCCACCAATAGAATTGCTTTTGAGTAAAGCTTTGAAGGCTTGCTCACTAGGTTTAGTGATCTCAGCGGCGATAATGTTATTTTTATAGATATCGTTGTAAAGATCGACAATTTGTTTGTAACTTTCTGAAACATAAAGGCTAATATATTTTTTGTCTTGAATTTTATTAATAAAATTTTTAGTAAACGGAGCTTGACGACAAACGATATGGAAATAAAATCTAGGAGAAAGACGATGAAGTTTTTTGGTTAAGTTGATAAAAAAATCAGTACCGACAGCGGCTCCTGAGATGGGAATAATAATGTTGATTTTACTTTTTGAATCTGGGTTGTATTGATCCTGGCGCTGGGCTAGTTTGGTTTCCGATAAAGATTCGGAAAAATTTGGATTGACCGGATAAAGAATAACAGAAAAGGGAATATTTTTAAGTTTTTCTTGACGGCCATATTTCTTTAGTTCATCAACAGTGTATTGACTGGGGGCGATAATTAAATCAGCAACGTCAACGTACCAAATGTATTGAGGAGAATCGTCTGTAATCTGAACGATCAATTTGATCTCAGTCTTGAGTTCCTTTTCGAGTGATTCTTTCAAAACACCAATTTGGTAAGCCAATCCAAAATGAGTTGAAATAATGATTATTTTTGAAGGAATTGAGGGTTGTGATTTGATTAGAGAAGTAAGTTCTAAGAAAATATTTTCGGTATGGGTTTTTAAATATTTTCGGTAATATTTGGTGAAAATTCTTTGAGGAGCACCACCTTGAAACCATTCCATGATTCGTCGAGCAAAGCTATTAAGACTGGTAAAACGATGGATTGTTTCGATGGCTGGGTCGCTGGGAGAAAAAATTATAGAATCAAAATCTGAAGGTAAACCATCTTTGAGAGCATCGGTAACTCTTAAATGACCAAGTCCGGCGGGAGCGTAAGTAAGAACAACTAATGGTTTTGACATATGAAAATAGTTTAATAGAAATCAACCAACTTTTATACTATGTGAAGTTAATCAAAGGGGTATTTTTTTTGGAAAAGAAATAAAAGGTATAATTTTAAGATGAAATTTAGTGAACAAGTTTATGCTGTGGTAAAAATGATCCCAAAAGGAAAAGTAATGACATATAAACAAGTAGCGGAAAAATTGAATTCAACTGCCTACAGGGCAGTAGGACAGGCATTAAAAAATAACCTTGATGTAAAAAATATTCCTTGCCATAGAGTAATTAAAAGTAATAGGGATATTGGTGGGTATTTTGGTAAGATTAATGGAGAAAATATAGAAAGAAAAATAAAACTGTTGGAAAATGAAGGGGTGAAGATAAAGGGAAAGAAAATCAGTGACTTTTGTTATATACTCTAACTCATGAAAAATAAGACCGTTTTTTGGTGGATTTTGGCTGGAATATTGGCTTTAATTTTGGCCGTTTTGATGATTTTTTACTTTAACTACAACAATATGGTAGTAAAACCTAATAAAGCTCAAAACACCAATACTGAGGTAACACCTACAGCCACACCAACACCTGATCCATTGGCGGCTTATTCTATTTTACTGTTGGGTTACGGTGGAGGAACTCACGACGGAGGTTTGTTGACCGATTCAATTATGCTAGCTCAAATTGACCCTAGGAATGAAGAAGTAGAACTGATTTCTATCCCAAGGGATTTGTGGGCACCAATACAAATCAACGGAGAAGAAACAGAAAACAAAAAAATTAATGAGGCTTATGCAATTGGTTCTGATAATAAAAAGTATCCCAACAAAAAAATAGAATTTACTGGTGAAGCTGGTGGCGGAGAGATGGCAAAATATGTAGTAGAACAAGTAACCGGAATAAAACCGAACTATTTTGCAGCGATAGATTTTGATGGTTTTGTGAAAATAATTAACAGTTTAGGCGGGATCGATGTAAAGGTTAATCAAACTTTTGATGATCCTTTCTACCCTATTGAAGAACTTAAAAATGACACTTGTGGAAAAAGCGAAGAAGAAATGAAAACTTTGGAAGCAACTATGTCAGGAGACAAATTAGAACAACAATATGTCTGCCGATACGAGAATTTACATTTTGATAAGGGAATTCAACATTTAGATGGGACAACATCGTTAAAATTCGCCAGGTCAAGACATTCCAATATTGGAGGAGGAGATTTTAATCGGGCCGAAAGACAAAAGTTAGTAATTACAGCTATTAGAGATAAGGTTATTAATATAGGATTTATTTCAAAAATAATTCCAACAATACAAACTTTGACCAGACATATTACTACTGATGTTGATTTTTCGACGATGAGTGAACTAATTACTAAGATTCCAGAAGTGGCTGATTATAAAATAATTTCTATAGCTTTGACCGACAAAAATGTGTTGATAAATACTAAGGCTAGTACTGGACAGTTCATTTTATCGCCAAAGGCAGGAGAAAATAATTGGAGTGAAATACAGGAATTTATTAAGAACAAAGGAGTAGCGACGACATCGGCAACAATAAATTTGGAAAACTGATACAATACTGAGTATTAAAATTAGAAAAAATTAATAAAAAAAACAATGAGAAACTTTAATAATGACCGTGGATTTAAAAATTTTAGTGACAGAAGCTTTGGTGGTGGAAACAGAGGTGGAAGTGGTTTTGGTGGAAATAGAGGTGGATTTGATCGAAATCGAAATGATCGACAAATGTATGATGCTATTTGTGACAAATGTGGCAAAGACTGCCAAGTGCCTTTTCAACCAACCGGTGAAAAACCAGTTTATTGCAGTAATTGTTTTGAAAAAACTAGTGGACGTGATGGTGGAAGCGAGAGAAGTTTTGGTGGTGGCAACAGAGATTTCGGTGGAAACAATAGAAGATTTGAAGCTAGAGATACTAAAGATTACAGCCAAGAGAACACTCGAGTTGAACTAGAAATGATTAATCAAAAACTTGAAAAGATTTTAGCTATTTTGAATTCTCAAAAAATTAATCCAGTAATGGAAGTAAAGAAAATCAAAAAGGTTAAGAAAGTTGAGGCTCCAATAGAAGAAACTCAAGAATAAAAATAAATTTGTTTATATTTTAAACTCCCCTCAAAAGGGGAGTTTTTTTGGTTAGTTAATTGATTTCAACGAGATTGCTTCGCTCCAGCCTAGACGTCGAGGCTGGTCGCTCGCAATGACGTGAAAAAAAACGCAATGATGTGAATATTTAGATAATTTTTTAAATTTGGAACTGGCCGGATTGATAGAGAATGATTTGTTTGCCAGATTTGAGAGTGGCAGTAACGGTTCGATCGGAAGTGGCGATAATATCAGTATGGACAGAAGAATCATTAAAACCTAAATCTTGCCAATCTTTGACTGATAGTTTATTTAGTTTGCCATTAAAAGTGTCTTTGTAAGCCGAACCTAAAGCAATATGAGTGTTACCGAAAGGGCCACCAAAATTTTCATCATACAAAGTTTCGGCCATAAATTGATCGATTTTAGAAAAACGTTTATCAGTCAAGGAAAATTCACCAATTTTGTCACTATTGGGGGTTTTGATCAGTTGTTGGAGGTATTTCTCGCCATAACCAGCTTCTGACTTGACGACTAAACCATCTTTGAAGGTAAGACGGATATTTTTGATTAGATTTCCTTGGCGATAAAGTGGTTGATCAAAATAAATATAGCCATTGGTTCCTCGCCAGTCGGGTGAGGTAAAAATTTCAAAACTAGGAATATTGCGACCACCACCACCGAGCCATTGACGATTTTGACCAATAGTAATGTCTAAATCTGTATCTTTTGATTTAATATTTACTTTAATAATTTCTAGTTTGTTTAGTTTTTTTCGAATTGATTCAGATTTATATTGAACTCTTTGCCATTTTTTAACAGGATCGGCGTAGTTTAAGAAACAAGCCTTAATAACTTGTTGCCAGGCTTGACGAAGCGTTATGTTGGCTTCACGAGCCATAGCTGATGTAG
>CAZNDF010000049.1:0-4554 GCA_964571775.1 uncultured Gammaproteobacteria bacterium
AACAACAGTTAAAAAAAGAACAAAAAAAATACTCAATAATACAAAAAATAAACCGTCTATACTAAAACTCACTCCATAGTTCTTAACTACAAAATTACCACTTGCTAACCTGCTATGAGCCAACTCAATAATACCAAAAATACCCAACCAAATTACCCAATTATGCCTCTTTTTCTTTTTCACACTTAACACAAGTAGTTGCTTCTGGATTAATAGCTAATCGTTCAGTATCAATCATTTTTCCACAAGATTCACACATCCCATACTTCCCTATCTTAATTCGTGTTAACGCCTTTCTTAGTTGGACGATTCTTTTATTTAAAAATCTAGCCTTAATCTCATTATCAAAATGACCTATCTGCTCATCCAAATCTTCTTCAACCGAATTTTCTAGTGTTCTGTTCTCATCAGTAAAAGGATCAGCCTCCTTAAGATTTTTCTTTGTTCTTTTTAACTTCAACAATTCAGTTTCCAAAAAGCGTTTAATTGGGCTCAAAAATCTTAAAGGTAATCGATCTATTTTTTTATTATTTTCTTTCATATTTTACTTCTCCTAGGATAAACAATCCTATTATAGAAATCAAACTGATAATTGAAGCTAAAACTATAGTAAATATGTTTTCTTTAAAGAAGATTAAAGTGATAGTTATCGCCAAAAAAAACAAAAAATTAGTTGACAAAAATACAAACCCTTTTTTCCCGCTTTTATACCAAACAAACGATCGATATTTCTTTGAAAGCCAATTATCGGCTATATAAATTAATATTAATAAAATTAAATAAACTACCAACTTCAAATCAAATTTAGATCTTAAACATTCATCTATTATCAAAAGGGAAGAAAAAACTACCAAAGGCTTTGATAAGTCTTCCATAAAACTCAAAAATTTCCACTGTTCTTTTCTTGCGTAAGCCCAAGTAACTAAAACTAGACCTAAATATGCACCAGTGTAACTCATTCCTGGTTTGTTCCATATTGACACCCAATCAACCAATTCATCATTCCAAATACCCCAATTAATCAACCCATACATTAATCTTCCCGCAACCATAAATCCAATCAAAGCCAACCAAGAATATTTAATTATCTTTTGATCATCATAACTTTCACGCAAATCTCTCCACAAAAGGTATAAAAAAACTATAATTCCAATTACTCTTAATATCCCTAACATCATATACTTATATGATAACACTTAGTAAAATCAAGCTAAACCTCAAAATAAAACGTATAAAGAATCCCTTATTTAGGTTATAATAGACTTACTTTTAAGCCGAAATGGCGGAACTGGCAGACGCGCACGACTCAAAATCGTGTGGTAGCAATATCATGGGGGTTCGATTCCCTCTTTCGGCACCAATATACCTATTGTCCTTGCTTTTTCTCAATATCAAAGAAACTAACCTGTTTACCATTGAAATACACATTAAAGCTTCCTGTTGGACCGTTACGATGTTTTTCAATACTACATGTCACCATTTCCCTCACTTCTTCATCTTCTCTATACAAAAACATAACTACGTCAGCATCTTGTTCGATACTCCCCGACTCTCTCAAATCAGACAACCGTGGTTTTCCGCCTCTGGCCTCCATTGCTCTCGATAATTGAGCTAATGCCACTACTGGAACTTTTAACTCTCTAGCTAGATTCTTTAATCCTTGAGAAATCTCAGCCACCTCCTGGACCCGATTATCGCGGCTATTCCCATGCATTAATTGTAAGTAATCCACTATAATCAATTTAATATCCTTGTCTACTTGAAGTCTCCTTGCTTTAGTTCTCAACTCAGTTACCGTTAACCCCGGAGTGTCATCTATATACAATGGAGCTTCAGCTAATATTCCCATAGCTTCCGATAAAGAATCAAAATCACCTGAAGATAATTGCCCTGTCTTTAATTTCCAAGCATCAATTAAACCCTGTCTTACAAGTAAACGATCAACTAACTCTTCTTTACTCATTTCCAAAGAAAAAACACAAACAGGCATTTTCTTTTCTACTGACACATACCGAGCCATATTTAAAGCAAAGGCTGTTTTACCTACACCTGGACGAGCCGCCAGAATAATTAAATTACTATTCTGCATCCCAGCCAACACATTATCTAAACCTTTAAACCCAGACGGAACCCCCCTCATCCCAGTTCCTAATTTTTGCAATTCATCTAATCTATCAAAACTGGCTGTCAGAACTTCTTTTAATGAAGAAGGAACTGACTTCATATGCTTTTGCGAGAGGGAAAAAATCTCTTGCTCTGCCATATCTAATAATTGATCTGATGGCAAAGTCGAATCAAAAGCTTTTTCAGAAATTCTTCCAGCCGCTGAAATCAGTTCTCTTTTTGCCGACAATGACTTAATAATTCTTCCATAACTCTCCACATTAGCCGCAGTTGGTACCTCTCCGGCTAATTTAGTCAAAAAAGCCTTTCCTCCAATCCTTTTCAACAATTTTGACTCTTTTAGTTTTTCCGATACCGTCACCATGTCAATCGGCATTCTGTCTTCATACAGATCCATCATTGATTGATAGATCTTACCGTAATTAGAATTATAGAAATGTTCAGGTCTCAAAAATTCAGAGACATTCAAAACCGCATCATTATCAATCAAAATTGACCCTAATACACACAACTCCGCTTCTTCAGAATTGGGTGGGAGCTTAACCACATCTTCCATACTATTCTGCCTTCTTTAATAACTTTACCTCTAAGCCATCTGGTAAATCATCAACTTTATCAAGTTTAAGAGAGTCAACTTCTTCTAATCCTTCCTCGTCAGCTGCATCCAAAAACAACTTTAAAGATTCATTCTCTTTTGAAACTGGGATCAAATAATTTGCCCCCCATTTCTTAGCCCAATCTTTAACTAATTTAAAACTAACAGCTTCCCCAATCTTTGTTGGCGCAATCAAAATATCTGTCTCATCAATTTTTTCTATTCTCTTTTGAGTTATTTCTTGTATCAAATTTCCCAACACTACCACTTTAAAACCATCCACCACCAATTTATATATTGTGTTACCATCCTCTCCATTAATTCCATTAACTTCGACTCCACCAACCTCATACTCACCAGGTCCATTAATTAAAACACGATCATTTTTTAAATCAGCTCGGCCTAGATTTTCATTTGTAAAAATAATTACTCGTGATAACAACTTACTGTCATTTAATTCTTTTTCTTTTGGATTAATTAAAATATTTTCTTTTTTACCTTTTAAAAAAATGGTTTCGTCATTGAGTAATTTAATTTCCATATGTATCCATTTTATCACCAAAAAACTCCTTTTTGTGTTATTATCTAAAGTAATCCCATGATCAAAGAACTATTTTTAGCTATCGTTATCGGCGCCGTCTTAGGGTTAGGTGTCACTGGCGGATACCTTACTCTCAATAAAAAAAACGAACCCGAAAAAAAAGAAAATGTCATTATTTCTGAACCAACATTAGCTCCTACTGTTGCTGTCAATACTAGTTCTAATAATAACCCCAAAAAGACCGACTCTATTGAAATAAACTCCCCTGAAGACAATTCCCTTTTAGCTACCGAAAAAACTGATATTTCTGGAATTACTACCCCAAACAGCAATATTATTATTGCCACTGCTTCCAACACCTTTATTGGTCAGAGTAGTGACTCAGGAAAATTTAGTGTTTCTATAAAATTAGATAGTGGTCTTAATATTGTCAAGGTTAGTTCTATCGAGACAAATGGTAATCAAAAAGATACTCAGATAAACATTACCTATTCCACTGCAAAAATATAATATGAATTTTTTACTCACTCTATTTATTTTTGTTCTTAGTTGTAAACCTACCAATGCCACCGAAGCCAGTCCTAGTGTTGTAAGCGACAAAGTTGAAGATGTTAAAGACATCCTTAAACAAATCGTCAAATCCACTTCCGACAGTAATGAAGTAGAAAACATTAGTAATAAACCAAAATCTATCTTCGGAAGTATCACCTCAATCGAAACCAATCAAATTACTCTTAATTTTCAAAATCAGACAAAAGTAATCAGAATTAGCAATGAAACAACTTTTATTGATTCCAAACGACAAAAATCAAAATTAGCTAATTTTAAGGTCGGCCAAACAATTTTATCTATGGGATATCTTCAAGCAGATCAATCACTTGATTGTAAAAGAGTTGTTTTTACTGACACCAAATCAATCGAAAACACAAATCAAATTGTTACTGGTCAAATAGTTGATGTCTCTCAATCACAAACATCTCCTATTTTTGTTCTTATCCCCACCCAAAACAAAAACAGCCAATATCAAATTAAAACTGATTCCAAAACAGAAATAATTGACCTCAAAAATAATAAATTAACCCTATCTAAAACTATAATTAGTGGCAAAAAAATTATTGCCATTATTAAACCAGATTCTCAGTTAGCTCAAACTTTTTATGCTTCCAAAATTATCAACCTCGAATCGACCGCTGAATCAATTAGTCCGTCCCCAACATCCAAACCATAAGTATCATTTTCTTGTGTTAAAATAAACCACAAATTTATTCACACTAAATTTGAAATTTTTAGTCTC
>CAZNDF010000050.1:0-4409 GCA_964571775.1 uncultured Gammaproteobacteria bacterium
ATCTTTGGATTTATCGCCAGTGCTCTGGCCAACGTTAGTCTCTGTTTCTGCCCCCCAGATAAATTCGACCCTCTCTCAGTAATTTTAGTTTCCAATCCGTCCGGTAAAGATTGGATAAATTCACCCAAAGCTGCTGTTTCGATTGCCTTATTTAACCCCTCATTATCCTCAGTATTTTTAAAATTAATATTTTCCTTAATGGTCGTATTAAAAATAGAACTATCTTGAAATACTAAACCTAGCTGGCTCGACAAACACTTTTGTGAATATTTTTTAAGCCCCACGTCATCAATTAAAATCTCTCCTTTATCTGGATTTAATAATCCAGAAAGCAGATAAAAGATTTGCGTCTTTCCTGCCGCTATTGGTCCCAGAATCGCCGTCTTCGAACCAGGAAGTATCTCAAAAGAGATGTTTTTCAAAACTTCTTTTTGACCAAATTTTAAGCTGACATTTTTAAAACTAATCTTCCCTTTTATTTCTTTTTCTAAACTACCAAAATCATTTTCACCTTCTGCCTCCAAAACCTGATTAATTCTCTGGTATGACGTCATTGCCCTAGCCAAAATATTACTAATAAATCCCAACATAACTATCGGGAAAATTAACATCCATAAATAATTATTAAATGCCACTAACCCCCCCATTGTCAGATTACCTGCCAAAATAAATTTCCCTCCCATTAATAAAATTAATATCCCGGTAGCATTAGCAATAAACCACACCAACGGAATCAAACTAGAAAATAATCTCATAATCGACATTCCAATCTCTTTTGCTTGAGAATTTTGATCATTAAACTTTCCCAATTCCTTCTGTTGTGAATTAACAATCCGAATCAATGCTGACGCCACAATGCTTTCACTAATAATTCTGTTTAAACGATCAATTACTGCCTGAGATCTTTTAAAAAAGTTTTTAATTCGGCCAAACAAAAATATAAAAACAACTGCAATTAAAGGAACGATAATCAACACCATTAAACCAAGTTTCCAGTTTATTCCCAATAGTAATACTGACGCCCCGACAATCATTATTATTGACGAAAATACCTGAACTAACCCTATAGTCAAAGCCTGTTTAACATTGTCAACATCGCTAGTTAATACTGTTAATAATTTTTCTGGCGTCATTTTATTTACAAAAGAAAAATTCTGTTCCGATATTTTATCTACCAACTTCTTCCTAATATCCTTAGCTACTTTTTCTGCCAAAAAAGTCTGTAAAAAACTCTGCCCCAAGGCGACCAAAAAAATTGCCACCGACAAAACTATCATTACTGTCCCTATTTTTTGAAAATTAAAGCTACCTCCAGTAAAAGAGTCAATTGCTCCAGAAATCACCTTTGGTAACCAAAGATTAAATCCGTTGCCAATTAAACTGCAACCTAATATTAATGATAAAAATCCAAAATATGGTTTTATTTCTTCCAAAAAACTCTTCTTCTTTTTCATTTGTTATTCAACCAATGTCTGTTAGTATAGACAATTGTGATAAAATTTCCAACATACTTATTCACATTTGTCTCCCATCAGTTTATTCTTAACTAATCCTCTTCACCATGAAAAAATTACTTAATAAAATCAGTAATTGGTACCACGCCTTACCTGACAAAAAGAAATATGTTGAATTTATCTCAGCTGCCTTGACTATCCCCATGCTTCTAACAGTCATCCTAATCAATTTAAACAATATCAAAAATCAGAGCAAAACAACCACCACTGTAACACCTACTCAAACCACCACCCCAATCCAGATTGTTATTACTGGTATCCCAACCGAAAATAAACCAGAAACTCCAATAACTAAGACTATTCCTTCTCCGACTATCACTCCTTCACCAACTTCCACTCCCTCAACAGCCACCTGTATTCAAGAAATTGGCCCAATTGAAATACTTTCCCCTCAAGAAAGTGAAATCATTACTACCGACAAAGTATGTATCAATGTCTCCCTTGACAGTAAATACTGTCCCTTAGTTTGGTCATACCAATTAGACAATGACACTTGGTCAGATTTTAGTAATAACAATATTTGTCTTTACAACCTTAGTAATGGCAAAAAACAACTCCAGATTAAATTTAAAAACGTCACTACCAATAAAACACTTACACTAGAAAGAAATTTCACTTATCAAAACTCCAATATCACTCCAACACCGACAACCACTCCAACTGTGACTTCTACTCCTACTCCTTAATAATTGTTATCATTAATATATGTCGGCCATTCGTCAATCAATTTACCTTTGTTTTTTTATCATTCTAATTGCTGGTATTGGTCTGTCTATCACCAAATTAATCCAAAACAATTCTGTTTCTGGTTCAAACGAAATTTCTCTTAATTCTCAAAATTCTGAAGAAACTCAAAATATTGATTGGCAAACCGCTTCTCAACTAATGAAAGATTGTAGGGTTAAAGTCATTTTTCAAAAGCACGATCTTAGCGTTACTCTCCGCACCCATGACCACCAAATTTTCCAAACCATCGAACCAAAAATTGATGATATTTTTGATTTGGCTAAAAAATACCAAGGACCTTGTGACATTGTTCAAATGATTACCGAATAATGGTAAAATAAATTACTAAGTCATTCCCTGATTAAAAGTTTATTGGAGGTTCCTATGAACATCAGAATCAACGGGGTCAACTTAATAATTTCTCTCAAAATCCGACGGACAATTCAGTCCAAATTTATCAACAAGCTAGATCAGCTTCTACCCCAATTCAATAATGAACTCAAAACTGCTTCGCTTCATATCGAAAAAGACAAAAAATACAAAAATTTTACTGCTAAATTTGATATGAGCCTGCCAGGGTTAAAAAACCCTATTTATGCCGAAGTTACTCATCATGAATTAACTTCAGCCATTGTTGATTTGCGAGAAGCTGTCGAAAGACAAATCAAAAAATATAAACACGCTGATTAATTGATTGCTAATCAGCTATTTTTAGTTTAAAATACCACTCATGTCTAAATCTAAAAAAACACCTAGAATTTTGATCGCCTTAGTTTGTTCTGTCTGTGGCGCTCAAAATTATTTAACTGAAAAAAACAAAACTAATACTCCTGACAAACTTAAGTTTGTCAAATATTGTAAATGGTGCAAAAAAGCTACCGAACATAAAGAATCCGCTAAATTGAAATAAAAAAACGTTTTTTGTAAGGGCGGGTCTTGTACCCGCCCTTTTTGTTTATGAACCAAAAAATACTATCAAGTTTAGAAAGTATTTATATCTCACCTCTTGAGAGTTGTAATCTCACCTGTAAATACTGCTACACCCACAAAACTACTGATATTCTCTCCAACCAACAAGTCTTAGACTTTATAGAACGATATAATTCCTATCTTCAATCATTATCTGAAAAATCTGAAATCTGTCATCTAAGATCAGTCATCTTATGTGGCGGTGAAGTTTTTTTACTCCCTGATTTTACCCAATTAATTAATACTTTGATCGATAAAGATATATTTATCACTGTTATAACTAATGGAACTATTGATCGTCTTCAAGAGATAAAAAATCCCAATAGTTGCCAAATTTTAGTCTCTCTTGATGGCCCAAAAGACATTCATGACCAAAATCGCGGCTCAGGTAACTTTGATAAATCAATTAAATATATCAAACACGCTCAAGAGTTAGGATTTCCTGTCGGCATTATGTTTTTAGTCACCAAAGACTCTTATCCCTTCAAAGATTCATTCTTAACCTACTTAGAAAAGTTATATCGATTAAAAAATATTGAGCTAACCTACCTCACTGACCGAAAAATGTCTCTCACTAATGATCAATGTCTTGATATTAAGCTTCACTACCCTACCTTTCCCAATAGAAACTTTGGCTGTTACCAGCTTAGTCTCCAATCCAATGGTAATATTACTGGTTGCTGTGAATCATCAATATCTTTAGGTAAAATCACCGACAAGCCCCAAATTTACGTTTCCAAATTCATCGATTCGCTTCTCAAATGTTCTAATTGTGAAATTTCAACATTAAATGATTCATTGAAAATTGAAAATTGTAAATTAGAAAATAAGTGCAACGGATGTACTGATCCATCTTATTTTTGTGGTTACCCTCAAGAATTCCATCAAAAATCTTGTCAGGATATAATTTTGTTAAATAGGTCTAAATTTGGAGAGTAACGACAAATTTTGCTTATTTATCAAACTCCGATTTATCGGAGTATATACTTATTTATCAAACAAAGATAAAATTTCGAAGTCATAAATTAATTTTTAACGAAGATAATATTTTTTTCGCCCGCAAGCCCCTGAGGCCCTCTGACGAAGGATACGAAGACGGCAAAAAAATCATTATCAAGCCAAAAAAGAAATTTATTCCATAAACATATGAATTTTAAATCTCATTTTATTCACGAATGGACCATCCAAGCTATTCGAAAC
>CAZNDF010000051.1:0-4396 GCA_964571775.1 uncultured Gammaproteobacteria bacterium
ACTAATGCTCGTACTCGCAAGGGTAAGAAAAAGACTGTCGGTTCTCTTACTAAGGAAGCTTGGGCAAAAATTGAGACCCAACAAAAAGCTGCCTCTACTAGTTCTAACAAATAAACAATATGGCTGAAAATAATCAATCAAAAACAGTTGTCAAAAAGAAGACCTACAAGAATATTGCTGAAGGTCGTCTTTATGTTCAATCTACTTTCAACAATACTTTAGTTAGTGTTACTGATCAAAAAGGTAAAGTCCTTACTTGGTCAAGTGCTGGAAACTGTGGTTTCAAAGGTTCTCGTAAATCTACTCCATATGCTGCTACTACCGCTGTCGAAAAAGCTTTGGAAGAGGCCAAAAAACATGGTGTTAAAAAATTAGAAGTTTATCTCAAAGGTCCAGGTGTCGGTCGTGATGCTACTTTACGATACCTCCGAACTAAAAGAGATTTTGATGTTGACAAGATTGCTGACATCACCCCAATTCCTCATAATGGACCACGCCCTCCAAAACAACGAAGGGTCTAATTTTACTTTTTAACTAATTAACCAAACAAATAATAAATTATGTCAAGAATCACATTAGATGCCAAATGCCGTCTTTGTCGAGCTGCTGGTAACAAACTTTATCTTAAAGGGACTCGCTGTTATTCAGCTAAGTGTCCTATCGAGAAAAAAGGTGCTGTTAAGCCAGGTATGCATGGAGCCAAAAACGCCAGTAAAATGACTGATTATGGTATCCAACTTAAAGCTAAACAAAAAGCTAAACGTATCTATGGTGTTCAAGAAACCCAATTCAAAAACTATTACCTAAAAGCTAAAACCCTCAAAGGTTTAGTCGGTGATAATTTACTTACTTTGGTTGAAAAAAGATTGGATAATGTTTTGTATTTAGCTGGTCTTTGTCTCTCTCGCTCTTCTGCTAAACAATTAATTAGTCACGGACATGTATTAGTTAATGGAGAAGTATTAAATGTTCCTTCTTATCAAGTCAAGATTAAAGATATTATTTCTTTAGACAAGAAAATAATCGACAAAATAGCCAGTATTCCTGCTAGTGAATCAGATTTTAAAACCAAAAATTGGCTTGACCTTAACAAAAAAGATCTAACTGTCAAAATCATTTCTGAACCTCTTCGAGAAGAGATCGGCAATGATATCGACATCAATTTAATAATTGAATATTATTCAAGATAAAAAGGAGAATTCCATGATTGAAACTAACAAGTTCAATATCAAAACCGTCAAATCTACCGAAAAATACGGTAAATTTGAGCTTAGCCCATTGGTTGGTGGTTTTGGTCATACTCTAGGCAACAGTTTGCGCCGGGTTTTATTGATCACTATCCCTGGAGCAGCTATAACTCGTATTCGAGTCGATGGTGCCAATCATCTTTTTGCTACTCTCCCTGGGATCAAAGAAGATTTGGTCGAAATTTCTCTTAATCTTAAGAAAATTAAGTTTAGCTACAACAAAGATGAACCAATTGTTCTAAAACTTGATAAAAAGGGCCCAGGCATTGTTACCGCTGCTGACATTATTGATAATGATCTTTGTAAAGTATCTAACCCAGATCAAATTATCGCTAATTTGTCTGATGCCAAATCCAGTCTTAAGATGGAAATCACTGTCGAAAGGGGAGTTGGTTATACTATGGCAAAAGAACAAAAAACCGATGTTGTTGGCGAAATTATCCTTGACGCTACTTTTACTCCTGTCTTAAAAGCTAATTATACGGTCGAACCTACTCGTTTAGGTAAAAAATCTGATTACGACAAACTTACTATGGAAATCTGGACTGACGGTTCTATTGATCCTCTTTATGCTCTTAAAATGGCTGCTAAAGATTTAATCAACGCTTTCGGTCAAATCGCAGATCCAAAAGAATTTGAAGAAGAAGTTATTACTATCAATACTTCTCTTGCTCCACAAGGTAGTGATATTTCTGTTGAAGAAATTGAACTCCCTCTTCGAGTCACTAATGCTCTCAAAAAAGCTGGTTATCCAACCATCGATGCTTTAGTTAAAGCTGGTCGACTTGATGTTAGTAAAGCAAAAAATGTTGGTGAAAAATCACTTAAAGTTATTGATTCCTGGTTAAAGGAGAGAGGTTTTACTTGGAAATAAACTCTCTAGCTAAGTTATGAAACATCGTATTTTCGGAAAAAAATTAGGTCGCAATCATCATGAACGACAAGCTCTATTCAAATCTTTGACTAAAGCTATATTCATCAATGGTTCAATAGAAACAACCGAAGCTAAGGCAAAATCAATTGTCTCAACCGTTGAATCACTTTCTAACACTATTATTACCAAACCAGAGTTAACTGCCAAAAGAGAACTTTTTCGTACTTTTCAAAATCAAACTTGGGTTAATAATATTGTTAAAACATTCAAAGAGACCTTTGGTGACCAAACTAGCAACTTTACTCAAATTACTCGTATCAAAAGACGCTATGGTGATGATTCTCTTATCGTTAGATTAAGTTTCGTCAAACCGGTTAAATTTGATATCAAAAAAGTAAAACCTGAAGCAAAATCAGACGACAAAAAAGCTGTTTCTAAAAAACCAGTTAAAAAAGAAAATAAAAAAATCCTGAGCAAAGCCGAAGGAAAAAAGGAGACTAAATAATGAAAACCACTGTTTTAAAAGGTAATCAAGTTGAACGTTCTTGGCACCTTATTGATCTTCAAGGTCAAACCCTTGGCCGTATTTGCACCCAAATTGCTCAAATTTTAATGGGTAAGAACAAGGCTACATTCTCTTATCATCGTGATGACGGTGATTACGTCGTTGCTATTAATGCCTCTGACATTAAAGTTACTGGTAGTAAACTCAAGGAAAAACTTTATCGACATCACACTCATTGGTCTGGTGGCCTAAAGGAACTAACTTTAGCTGAAATGATGCAAAAAGACCCTCGCCAGGTCATTGTTCATGGTGTTTATGGTATGCTTCCAAAAAATAAATTACGCGATGTCAGAATGACTCGATTAAAAGTTTTCGTTGGTGCTGATCACAAATACGCCGACAAATTAAACAAATAATTATGGTTGCAAAACAAACTTCAAAAAATACTTACACCCGCTCCATTGGTAGACGTAAAAGCGCTGTCGCTAGTGTTAAGTTATTTTCTGGTAAAGGTGAATCTACTGTAAACGGGTTAACTCTCGATAAGTATTTTCCTACTAAAACTGAAAAAATAATCTACGACAAACCTTTTGAACTTACTAAAACTACTGGTAAATATCATTTCCAAGCCAAAATTATTGGTGGTGGTAAAACTGGTCAAGTCCAAGCTCTTAGTTTGGCAATTTCTCGATCTTTAATTAAAATTAACGAATTATTCAAACCTGAATTAAGAACTAATGGTCTTTTGACTGTTGATTCTCGAGTTAAAGAACGCCGTATGGTTGGTACTGGTGGTAAATCTCGCCGCCAAAAGCAATCTCCAAAGCGTTAAACTTTTGTATTTTTATACTTCAAACCCTCCAGTTTAATTTGGAGGGTTTTTGGTGTACCTACGGTCATTGCGAAGCCGAAAGCCGTGGCAATCTCAACGGGATAAATCTCACCGCTATTTTTGATAAACTGTATCTATGACTCTTATTCAATCTTTAACTCTTGGTCTTGTTCAAGCTATAAGTGAATTTTTGCCTATCTCTTCTGATGGGCATCTTAATTTATTCCAGCATTTTTTTGAACTAACTCCTTCCTTGGATTTTGATATTTTTCTCCACGCCGCCACTTTTATTTCAGTTATTTTCTTTTTTCGCCATCAAATCAAATATTTCTTTACTAACCTCAAATATATTTTAGTGGGTTCTATTCCTGCTGCTTTAGTAGGGATCCTTTTTAAGGATCAAGTAGAATCTTTATTCGCCAACCCAAAGTTATTGCCTTTTTTCTTTTTAATCACCGCTATCTTAGTTTTTTCTACCAAATTTATTAAACCAAGAAATAAACCCATAAACTATGTTTCTTCTTTTATTATTGGTCTATTCCAAGCTCTTGCCATTCTTCCTGGAGTTTCTCGCTCCGGTTGTACTATTTTTGCCGGGCTACTTCTAGGTTTATCGCCCATTAATGCTTTTAATTTTTCTTTCAGCCTTTTTATCCCAGCATCAGCTGGAGCAATTGTTTTAGGAGCCGAAGATATTATTAATGCTAATATTTTTACTTCAGCCAATTTATTAACTTTTATTATTACTAGTTTAGCCGGAATCATTGTTTTATCTTTGTTCCAAAAAATAACCACCAAGGGAAAATTTTGGATTTTTGGAGGCTACGTCTTTTTATTGTCGCTCGTTACTTTCTTTACTCTCTAACATTCACCGGTTTTTCCATTTATTCTACTCAATACTAGTCTTCGTAGGTTTTTTTCAGCCGATCGAATTGTTC
>CAZNDF010000052.1:0-4328 GCA_964571775.1 uncultured Gammaproteobacteria bacterium
GAATTATTATTGATTTGAAATCAAAAATTGGTGGTTTAGGTGAATTGGATTTAACAAAAGACAATGATAAAGAAACTGAAAGTGATTTGGTTTTGAGTTTAAAACAGCTAGGCTTTGATAAAAAAGAAATAGATAAAGTTATTTCGAAATTACCAGTTGATTTAGAAACTACGGAAGAAAAATTGGCTTGGTGTTTGTCTAATGTTAATTAACCAACTTTCCAGAAAAACAATGAAGAAAGATGACAAAATAAAACAGCAAGAAGAGGATAAGACACTTAATCCAAAGGCGGAGTTGGAAGAGAAAGTAGTAGAAAAGAAACTTAGACCACAAAAGTTGGCTGAGTTTATTGGTCAGGAAAAACTAAAAGAACAATTGGATATTTTTTTGAAAGCGGCCAAGTCAAGAAATGAGGCTTTGGATCATATCTTGTTTTATGGTCCGCCGGGTTTAGGGAAGACAACTTTAGCCTGTTTAATGGCTCGAGAGATGAATTCTAATATCAAGATGACCTCTGGTCCGGCATTAACTCGAGCAGGGGATTTGGCGTCAATCTTGACAGGTTTAAAGAAGGGAGATTTTTTGTTTATTGATGAAATCCATCGATTAAATAAGTTAGTAGAAGAAATGTTGTATTCTGCGATGGAGGACTTTGCTTTGGATATTGTGTTAGGTAAGGGTCCATCGGCAAAAACTGTCAGACTTAATTTACAAAAATTTACCTTAGTTGGGGCAACAACTCGAATTGGGTTAATCTCAGGACCAATGAGAGACAGATTTGGCTATGTGCAACAATTAGATTTTTATGAAGATGATGATTTAAAAGAAATTGTAGAAAGAACCAGTGAAGTTTTGGGAGTGAAGATAGATTTAGAAGCGGCTAAATCAATTTCTAAGAGATCTCGAGGAACGCCGAGAATTGCTAACCGTTTGTTACGCCGAGTGAGGGATTATGCTGAGGTTAAGAATGATGGGTTAATTACATTGAAAGAAGTTAACGACTCTTTGAGAATGTTAGGGGTGGACGACTTAGGTTTGTCTGATGCAGATAGGAAGTATTTAGATGTGGTCAAAAATCAGTATGGTGGTGGTCCGGTAGGAGTGGAAAATATTGCCGCCAGTTTGTCGGAAGATGTAGGGACAATTACTGAAGTCTATGAACCATTTTTGATGAAAAAAGGATTAATTAAACGAACTCCAAAGGGACGAGTTAGTTTGTAGTTTTGATCCTGGTGATATAATTTGGTTGGTGAGTTTCGGTAATAAAGAAAATGGGTTTAGTGGGATGGGCAATTCGGAATTTTTTGCAACTAAAAAAGTTAATAGCAATACTGAACAAGGAAATGGAGCGGACGAAGCTGACGATAAGAGTTTTTCTGATTTTATAAAATCGTCTCAAGGGAAAGACGTAATTGCTTGTGTAGATCGGATTATTGATGGAGAAGATCGTCTTCGAGAAAGAATTAATATCCCTGGTTTTAATCCAAAATATTAGGCAGGAAAGGCAGGTTCCAAATATGACGGAAGGATTTTATTCAGCCTGAATACCAAGTAGCCAGAGAACGGCTTCTTTGCGATAGCGGCGGTCACCACGAGCATTGATACGGATAGCCGGGAGTTTACCTCGTTTACCCCAACGCTTGATAGTGAGTTTGCTGACACGAAGAAGATCGGCAACTTCGGCGACAGTTAGAAGATCGGGAAGGTTATCAATAGAGACTCCATTGATCTTTCTGGGGGTGGATTGTTGTTTCACAAGTTTATCTTGTGATTCAGTTTGAATATCCATTGTGTGGCTCCTCTTATATCAAAATAATGATTAACTGTATTCAGTTAATCATATTGGATATTTGTATGTCAATAACAGAAAAATAAGGAAAATTAAATTTGGCGGTATTGATTTAGAAAAGGAAATTTATTTGTGGCATAATGGTTGTATGATGATTGAGAAAAAGACAACAAAGAGTGATTTTAAAGTGGCTTTTTTTGGAGTTAAAAGTTGGGAAAAGGAAATTATCGAAAAAGAGATAAGTAAGTTAGATACTTTTGGAGTGGGTATCTTTAAAGAAGAGGTCCAAGATAATCTAGAGCTGGCGGCTAAATATGATATTATTTCACCATTTATCTATTCGGTTTTTGATGAAAGAACTTTAAGTAAATTGCCGAATTTAAAAATGATTGCCACTAGGTCGACAGGGGTGGATCATATTGATAGAAAATTTTGCGAGAAAAATAAAATTACAGTTACTAGTGTTCCAGTGTATGGGTCCAATACTGTGGCAGAATATGCTTTTGCCCTTTTATTGGCAGTAGCAAAAAAAGTGGTGATTGCTCATCAATCAGTTGAAGATGGGGATTTCAGCCCTGAAGGTTTGACAGGGGTTGATTTATATGGAAAAACTTTGGGTGTGATAGGATGCGGAAAGATAGGCCAAAATGTAATCAAGATCGCCAGAGGCTTTGGAATGAAGGTATTAGGGGTGGATGGATATAGAGACCCTAAAATGGAAAAAAAATTGGGGTTTAAATATACTGATTTGGAGACTTGTTTGAAAAATGCTGATTTTGTAACTCTTCATGTACCGGCAATCAAAGAAACTTATCACATGATTAATAAAAAAAATATTAAGTTAATGAAACCGGGAAGTTTTTTGGTCAATACGGCAAGAGGGGCAGTGGTGGAAACTGAAGCAATTGTTTGGGCGTTGAATAATAATATTTTGGCCGGAGCAGGGTTGGATGTAACCGAAGAGGAAATGTTAGTTGATAGTATGAGTGTGGTGATGAGCAATAAATTGAGTAAAGATAACCTGCAAGATATTTTGAGTTTCCATTTGTTGAGAGATCGAGATGATGTAGTTTTTACACCACATAATGCTTTTAATACTAAAGAAGCAATAGAAAGGATTGTGAAAACGACAGTAGAGAACATAAAAGAGTTTGTGACAAAGTAATTGGTATAAGAAATTAAAAATTTCTTGTAACGCACTGTATGTTTTCAACATGCTATTTATATCTTGTTATAATGAAGTAAGTTAAAATTTATTTAAGCTAATGAAAGCAGTAATTATTTGCGGAGGTATTGGTTCAAAAATGTGGCCGATGAGCCGAAGCACGATGCCTAAACATTTTTTACCATTGATTGGTGAAAAATCGTTATTTTCCCTGAATTATGAAGCCTTGAGAAAAAGATTTTCTCCAGAAGAGATATTTTTGCAAACTAATGAAGTCCAGTCAAAGATTGCCAGATTACAGAACCCAGAAATTCCTGAAGAAAATATTTTTATTGAACCAGAAATGAGAAATCAGGGTCCCGCGACAGGTTTTGCTGCCGCCCAATTGATTAAAAGAGGTTTTGGTGATGAGCCTTTTATTTTGGTTCAATCCGATGTGTTGAGAGAACCAGATGAAAAATTTATTGCCATGATTGATGAGGCAGGAAAATTGGCAGCTGAGTCAGGTAAGTATATTACTGGTGGTTTTGTACCAGAATCAGTTGTTCGAGGAGTTGATTATTTAGTCAAAGGAAACTTAGTGAGCGAAGAAGGTGGAGTGAAAATTTTTGAAGTAGCTGATTATATTGACCGAACTGAAGAGGAAAAGATCAAACAATATTTGGGGACTGATAAACTTTTGCTTCATGCCAATCATACAACCATGACGCCAAATAGTTTGTTGAAAATGTATCAAACTTACAAGCCGGAATGGTATCAACCATTAGTAAATATTTCTCAAAATGGTGATGTGGTAGAGAATTATGCTGCTATGCCAAAGGGGGCAATCGAAGAGGTAACTAAGATTGTTTATGCCAATAGTGGAGCTTTGGTAGTAGAATTGCCGTTTAATTGGGTTGATTTTGGAACTTGGGAATCAGTGGCCAGTTATATGAAGGAGAAATCAATGTATAACCCAGGCGATATTTTTGAAGTAGAGGCAAACAATAATTTTGTTTATCGAAAAGATAAAAAATATATTGCCTTGATTGGAGTAGAGGATTTGATAGTAATCGATACTCCAGATGGTTTGTTGATTACCAAAAAAGACCAGACTGGAAAAGTTGGTATGGTAGTAGATAAATTAAAGGAAGAAAATAGACTGGAGTTGCTGTAGGTAGTATTTTTCTGGTTAACCAAAAATCCCCCTCAAACGAGGGGGATTTTTATTTCGATTAAAATTTGAATTATTTTAATTCAACTTGAGCACCAGCAGCTTCTAATTTTGCTTTAGCATCATTAGCAGCTTCTTTCTTCATAGTACCGAGGGAAGCTGGAGCAGCATCGACCATGTCTTTAGCTTCTTTCAAACCTAATTCTGGTTTGAATTCACGG
>CAZNDF010000053.1:0-4281 GCA_964571775.1 uncultured Gammaproteobacteria bacterium
CTCCAATTTACTGGCAACCAATTATAATCACCCGACAATCTCGCCTGTAATATCCCCATATTATTTTCCGTCTCCATCAAACCCTTCTCTAGATTAAGTAATTCTTCATTCCAATCAATTTCTTTGTCGTGAAAGATAGCCTCATTTATCCCATCAGCCGATTTAGCTAATCCAGGCAAAGCTTTTTCTAGAGTCAAAAAATCAACCAACACTTTCAAGCCTGTTTGGTAATTTCTCATTGTCTCAAACCTATTTAATCCCCATTCACTAATATTCTCATCAATTTTCATCAAATCTTCTACTCTCGTTTCTGTCAATTTCTCCACTTGATTATATTTTTTATTCTTTATCATCTCAGGGATATTCTTTATATCCCCAACAGTCTTCCAGGTTGTCCACCCCCACTTTATTGGCTCCATTAAGGAAATTAACAACAGCAACACTAAACCTACCCACCAAAACCTAAAGTTTTTTTTCTTTTTCTTCTCTCCCAAAAAACTTTCTTGTTTATTAACTTTCTCTACTTCTTTTATCGATTCTTTTGGGGATAATTCAACAAAATCTTCACTTTCCTCTTCAATCCAATCGCTCTCTTTTGGTTCTTTTTCCACCTTACCCTTAATCAAACTCTGAATTTCAAAAACATCTTCTTGGTTATCGTCATTCTTTTCCTCCTCATTTTGATAAACCATCAATTTCGGTGTTTCAGTCTCAACTACTTCTTCTACTACATCAATAATTTTATCTTCTTCTACTTTTGCTTCATTAATTTTAATTTCTGACTCACTTTCCACCACCACATCAAAAACCCTTTTATTAGCTTTTTCTATGATTGGTTTCTTAATTACCTCTTGTGTCTTATCTTTTTTCTTTTGTCGATTTTCTTCATCAACCATCGAAAAAAAATACTGCAATGTTTCTTCTATCCCTTCAGAAAAATCAACTGCTGCTTTCCATCGTAATTGTTTTTCGGTCACTTCAGCCAGTTTTTTATTCCCCAAATCTATCAAAAGATCTTTCTCCATCACTTTAAATCTCGTCATCTTGGCTTTATCCATCAAAACTTTAGCTAAGTTTTCAAAGGTTATTTCTTTCCCTAAAACCAAAAAATATTCCCTGCTTGTCCCCGACAAAAAACAAGCCCTCAAAATTGCCTCCACTAAGTCCGAAACCGCCAACAATCTCACCTCTTCGTTTGGACTCGGTAATTCCAAATTCTTATTCGATACTGCTTGTTTGATCACTTTCGCCAAAAATCCCGTTTCTTCCATTTTTTCTCCATATACCCCTCTGGCATCGACAATTCTCCAGTCCTTATCCAAAACCGCTGCCTCTCGACTCAAATAACTATTTCTAGATTCATTATCCACCGAAATTAAAGTAAACTTTTCCCCTTTTATTTTTGACCAATCTTCTCGATCACCCTCAAAATCAAATACATAATTAAACTCTCCCTCAATTGATTCCAAATCTGCCGTCCATTCAAAGTTTTTTAACTCACTAAAACCAGTCACAAATTCCCCTACCCCAACTACCTTAATATCTTTATTAACCAATTCTTCCGCCAATTTCTTCGCCACAAAATGGTCTATTCCTAAAATTAATGCTGTTGGCAAACCCTGACTCATACACCAATTTTAACCTAATTTATCTATCATCTGAGGTTTGAAATTAAAGACTTAATTTGTGCGGTATATTTTCGGTAATTTTGCGGAGATTTTTGTCCAAATACGTTCTAACTCTATCAAAATGGTTGGTTGAAACGTGAAAAAATGTCATAACAGTAAAAGTTGTTTTGTCATTATTTTCTTTTAAGAATCGGCTCTCCGAAGTTATTTTTAGGTAGAGGAGTGAAGAATAGTCGGTTAGTTTTATCCTATTTTTTGTTCGAACACGATTCCATTGGCACTAAAATATATCTCAAATTTTGTACTAATTCCAAGTAGGGAAATATATCAAAAATTAATAGTTATTTCGAAGTAACCATCTTTTAAGAGTATCCAACGTGCACCGCACACTTGGCCGACTCTTAAAAAATCGGTTACAAGAAATTAACTAACAAAAAAAATCCCCTCAATTTCTAAAGAGGGGATTAAAAAAATTAACCCTTATTTTCTTACTAACATCACTGCCATTAAACCAGTAGCTACCATCTCTGTTAAAACCGTTATCCAAGCTGCCCCATTTATGCCCCAAGAGGGGATCAATATTAAATTCCCAACCACGTTTACTAACAAAGAAATTATTCCTACAACTAATACTTCCTTTTGTTTCCCCTTAGCTATCAAAGTAAACCCTACTAAATGCCCTGCGTAAGCAAAGATCATCGCTACCAACAAAACTCTTAACACCTCTACTGATTTTCCAAATTCACTTCCAGACAAAACATTAATTATCCATGGTGCCAAGAAATAAACCCCAACAAACACCACCACAGCCCCTAGAAACATCAATGCTGCTGTTTGCTTGAACAGTTTCCTTCTGTCATTTTCTTTATTAGACAACATCGGGAATACACTGTTAATCAAAAAATATGCCGGCTGGACTAAATTGCCATATATTTTGTAAGCTAAACCATAAAAAGCTAAATCTTTCACTCCAATTAATTGGCGAATTAAAATTGAATCAACCGCCCGGTCATAGCCCGAAAACAAAATCATATAAACTCCCATTGGCCAAGTCTCTTTCAAAAATTTTTTAGCAAAAACAAAGTCAGGCTTAATTAGCCTAGTTCTTCCAATCAATTTACTTACTAAACCTAAACCTACCCCCAAACTAACTACTCTTGTCACCAAATAAACTCCAAAAATTTCTACTAACCCAACCTCTCCTCGCCAACCCCACAACCAAACAACAAACAATAGAGGGAATAAAATATCCATCCACACTTTTACTTCCATTCTCATTTCTGTTTGAAAAATTACTTCCAAACTTCCAGCTATCGCCGTAAATCCAATCATTGATAAACCCAACAACGCCTCCAACTCCATTCCATTAAACCCATTCCAAATTAAAATAAATCCTAGTCCTAATAAAAACATTAATAGGGAACTCGCCAACCTAAACCAAGCTACCTGAACATATATATTTTTCCTTTTTTCACCCTCATTGTTAGCTGCTTCTCTTACTCCGATTACTTTACTTCCAAAGTCAGCCGCCGCATCCCACAACAACCAAATCGAAGTAATCAACATATAACTCCCATAAACTTCCGCTCCTAACTTTCGGGTCAAAACCGCAGTAGTTACCAAACTCAACAAAATTGTTACTCCCTTACCCAACACTTGTACTAAAGTGTTTATAATCGGCTTTTTCAACATAACCTATTCTATCTCAGATCTTCCACATTCTAATATTAATAATTATTTTGTTTAAAATTTTGGCGAAGATGGCATTTTTCCGCGCGCAATCATCCGAGGTGTGTTGCCGAAGGGCGTGAGCACGGTAAAAATATTATCGAGCCAAAAAAAATAAAACTTATTTAAATCAACCCCAACACTAAAGTTAATAACCACATGTTTTGGGGTAGGGTAAACCAATAATGATCCACCATTCCACTCACAAATATTACTCCCAATATTATCCAGATCCATTTATCCCATTTTTTCCAATCCCATTTTCTTCCAAAAATCCAAACCATTACCCCAAATCCCAATAAACCAATCTCAGACACTAATAACAATAAAACATTATGTACTGGCTGAAACCAAAAAATTTGATTGTTTTTTTGAAATTCTGGCAAATTTGCCAAAAAATTTCCCAAACCAACCCCAAACCAAGGTGATTTTTTAATCATTTGTAGTGCTGCCAAATTTAATTGACCTCTCTTAATTAATCCATTTTCATCCCAACCACCCAAAAAATTAACCAAAGGATAATTAAATCCAATCATTTTAATTAAAAAAATCACTAATAAACCTAAAAAAACCAATCCTTTAATTTTTTCCTTAATATTTACCTTCGAGCTCCATCCCAAAAATATCAAAAAACTCAAAGTAAGTAACCAAACTGTTCTACTTCCTGCCAAAAATATTCCTACCAAACCCAACCAAAACACTACCCACCACTTCACTCTTTGATACTTCGAAGAGTTAAATAAAGAAAAATTCTTCACCCACCAAACCAAACTCACCAACAAAAATCCTGCCAAACTATTCGGGTGAGAAAACGTCCCGTAAGCTCGCACTAATCCCATGTCAACCACCGACATCTGAGCAATTCCAACTGTATTAAAATCAAATTTTCTTTCTCCCAACCACCACCACCAACCATTTAAACTTC
>CAZNDF010000054.1:0-4154 GCA_964571775.1 uncultured Gammaproteobacteria bacterium
AAAGAATGTATGTTAATGAAGGAATTAATAAAGTAGAAGTAAGTGAAGCTGGGTCAGGAGAAATAGTATATTTAGCCGGAATTTCAGCAATAGAAATTGGTCAAACATTAACTGATATTAATTGTCAGGTAGCTTTACCTTCGATCGAAATAACCCCTCCAACTCTTAAAGCGAGTTTTGGACCGAACACTGGTATATTTGCCAAAGACGAGGCAAAGTTTTTAACTAGTCGTGAGCTTAAAGCCAGATTAAGCGAAGAAGTAGAGACTAATTTAGGGTTAAAAATTGAAGATGACCCAAATGATGCGATTAGAGTATTAGTTTCTGGTAGAGGTGAATTACATTTAGCCATTTTAATCGAAAAATTACGACGTGAAGGTTATGCTATGGAAGTGGGTAAACCAGAAGTAATTTTAAAAACAATTGATGGTAAGGTATATGAACCTTTTAATGAAATGATTATTATCACACCAGAAGAGTATGTAGGAACAATCACAGCAGAACTAGGTAAAAGAAAAGGAGAAATGCTTGATATGACAACTGATGATAAAACAGGAACAAGAATGACCTACAAGATTAGTGAAAGAAACGGTTTGGGGTTGAGAAATACTTTAGTATCGGCCACCAAGGGAACTGTCTCTATTAATACATTATTTTTGGGTTACGAACCAAAACAAGAAGAAAATAAAAAAGAAAGAAACGGGGTTATGATTGCTTTTGAAACTGGAAAAGCTTTATCTTTCGGACTTGATTTGGCTCAACACCGAGGAACTAATTTTATTGATCCAAACGAACAAGTGTACGAGGGTCAAGTAGTTGGTTTGAGACCGGTGGAAGGAGATTTGGAAATTAATATTTGTAAAGGCAAACACTTAACTAACACCCGCTCGGCTGGCAATGACGATAATATCGTTTTGGCCCCAGCAGTCAAATATTCAATCGAAGAATCTTTGGATTTCATTAATTCAGATGAATTAATTGACGTAACACCTCAAAAGGTTAGATTGCGTAAAAAAATCTTGAATAAAACAGACAGAATTAGGGCTGACCGAAAGAATCGCTAATTTTTTTGGCGATTAAAGACATTTCTCCAGAGTTTATATTTTTGATATTGCTTGGATGAATTCCTCCGATATGATCGTCTTTTTCGTATTTTGGGATAAGATGAATGTGGGCATGAGGAACACCAAGTCCATAAACTATTTTTGCCACAAGAAGACAGTCAGTAACTTTTTGGATAACTTGGCTTAATTTACGAGCAAGCTGCCAATATTGATCATAAGGCTCGACTTCATCAACCCACTGAAAATGTTGTTTAGGAATTAAAAGAGTATGGCCTAAATTAAGGGGATTAATATCTAAAAAAGCAAAAAACAAATCATCTTCGTAGATTTTAAAACAAGGAATTTCTTTTTTGATTATTTTACAAAAAATACAATCGTCCATTATTTATTTAAGAAGATAAGACATTTTTTAAATATTACTTATTCTTCTTTAATTAAATTCTATCAATTTTTGGGTAAAGTTTTTTGATGATATCTAAGATCAATTGTTTGGATTCGGAAATAGATTTATTAATAGTAGCCCCAGCAGCAGCACGATGACCACCACCAGCCTTGGTATGCAGAGCAATTTGAGATAAATCGTAAGTTTTACTATCACGAGTACGAAAACTAACTTTGACAACTTCTGGCTGAACTTCAACTAAAGTAAAGGCAATATCCCAACCGACAACCGATTTGAGCATATTAGAAATTTCAGAATAACCATTGACTGAGCTATTACTTAGTTTGTTTGATTGAATATCATTGTAAGAAAGAGAAGCGACAGCAACATGGTTGGAATAAAAAGTTTCGACAGATGAAAGTAATAAAGAAATAAATTTGAGTCTATCTGGCTCGTCAGTATTTTCAATATCAAAAATAATTTGAGTAAATTTAGGGTAAATTTTGGATAATTGAGCAGCAATATTAAGAGTCTTGTGGGTGGTGTTTGAGTATTTAAAACCTCCAGTATCAGTATAAATACCAGTGATGAGACAGGCGGCTATCTTGGGGGTCATTTTGATCTTTTTAATTTGAAAAAGTTCAAATAAAATTTGAGAGGTGGCTGGACTAGTAGGAACAACTAAATTTATATTGGCAAATTTCTCGTTGCTTTGATGATGATCAATAGCAATGGTTTTTAGTTTTTTGGGAAATTTTACTTCACCAAGACGACTAACTTGTTTTAAAGAAGAAGAGTCATTAATGATAAAAAGATCAAATTGAGATAAGTCAACTTGAAAGATATTTTTGGAAATTATCTTGTCTGTGCCAGGTAAAGACATTAAATTTTTGGGGAGTTCAGTATCTCCTTGGATTAGACAAACATCTTTGCCTAAAGATTTTAAAACATGATAAAAAGCCAGTGATGACCCAAGTGAATCACCATCAACTCCAGGATGGAGATGAAGTAAAATTTTTCTTGATCGATCAATTTCTTTCCAGATTTTTTTTGAAGTGAATTTAAAACTTAACATAATATTTTTAACCGAATTTTGGATAACAACATTTTTTATATTTTTTACCAGAACCACAAGGACAAAGATCATTGCGACCAATAACTTGATCTTTTTTAATAGGTTGAGGTAAGGGTGGTAGTTGGACAGAATCGCTATTATTGTTTGCCACGTCAGATTCTGGTTTGTTTTCTAGAGAGTCTCCCCTACCTTCGGTTACATTTGAAGGAGTAGTTGCTTGTGGGGCTACAGGTTCAAGGCGGAAGATTTTTCGAGCTAAGTTGTACTCAAATTGGGTCATTAATTTTTGAAACATTTCAAACCCTTCTTTGCGATATTCCACTAAAGGATCTTTTTGGGCATACCCACGAAGACGAACACCATCACGAAGATCATCTAATGCGGTTAAATGTTCAACCCAGAGAGGATCTAGGGTTGAGACGATAGAATAGGCCAAAATACTGTCGGCAATATCACGACCAAAAAGTTTGAACCTTGCCTGCCATTGATCTTCCAAAAGACTAATTAACATTTCTGATGGATTATCGCTTTTTTCAAGATCTTTGACTAATTGATTTCGAGTAGATGAATTCATGGGTAAAATTTCCATAAACTCTAAAGAGGCTTTTTCGCCATCAATTTTTCCATTCTCATAGGACGTATTGATGGTTATCAAAGTGTTTATTTGGTTAGTTAAGTACTTAAAAACTAATTCATGATTTTTGGTTGGATCATTTTTTTGGTTTAATAAAACCTGATCACGAAGCCGATAAACAATTTGGCGTTGCTTATTAATAACGTCATCATATTCAACTAAATTTTTGCGAGCATCAAAATGGAAACCTTCGACTTTAACTTGGATTTGTTCAATAACTTTGGAAACCAGTGGATGAGTTAATGGGGTATCTTCGGGCATATTGAATCGGCTCATTAATGAACTAATTTTGTCGCCACCAAAAATACGCATAATATCATCATCAAGAGCAACATAGAACTGAGAATACCCAGGATCACCTTGACGACCAGCCCGACCACGAAGTTGATTGTCGATACGGCGAGATTCGTGTCTCTCAGTACCGATAACACAAAGACCGCCTAAAGAAAGAACTTCATCGTGCTCTTTTTGCCATTTAGTTTTTTCGACACCGTCTTTTGGACCACCTAAAATCATATCGACTCCTCGACCAGCCATATTAGTAGCTACAGTGATACCACCTTTTTTACCAGCTTTGGCAATAATTTCAGCTTCAGAGCGATGGTTTTTGGCATTTAAAACTTGGTGAGGAAGACCTTTTTTATGAAGTAATGAAGAAATGATTTGGTTTTTCTCGATAGAAGTAGTACCAATAAGAACTGGTTGACCAGTTTTATATTTTTCTTCGACTAAATTGGCAATGGCGGCATATTTTGATCTTTGAGTCTTGAAAATTAAATCGTGTTGATCGAGACGTTGGAGTGAACGATGAGTAGGGATAGTGACAACATCGAGATTGTAAATTTTTTTGAATTCTTCAGCTTCGGTCATGGCTGTTCCAGTCATACCAGACAGTTTTTCGTAAAGACGGAAATAATTTTGAAAAGTAATAGTAGCCCAGGTTTGCGATTCACGTTGAACAGTTACACCTTCTTTGGCTTCAACTGCTTGATGAAGACC
>CAZNDF010000055.1:0-3874 GCA_964571775.1 uncultured Gammaproteobacteria bacterium
AATGTCAATATTTACATATCTATTCAAAGTATTTATCCTAAAAAAATTAAAAACGTCAAAGAAATTAAGGCCAAAGAGGTAAAAGCAGAAGAAACTGCTTCAGAAGAAATTAAATCTGAAGAACCAAAAACCGAAGAGTCTCCAAAGACTGAGTAATTTTTTTAGAAATTAGAAATTTTAACTTATGAAAACCGTCAAAGAAACCCTAGAATACATAATCCAATCGATTACCCAAAAAGAAGATAATGTCACTATTGAACAACATCAAGAAGAAGAATTATCTATTATTGAAATAATCGCTCCAAAAGAAATAATCGGAAGAATCATTGGAAAAGAAGGTAAAATAATCAAATCAATCAGAACCATTCTCAATCTCTCTTTCCCTCAAGAAAAATTCATTGTCAAAATCAGAGAATAATCCAAGACAAACACATCATCTTGTTTTAACTACGTCATCGCAATCTTTCCTTGCGTCATTACGAGCGTAGCGAAGCAATCTCATTTGAATTTAAACCCAGCCTAAATTATATTAAAGAGTAAATGGATTTTCTCGTTGATATTTTACAAAACTCTTATCTTCAGAACTCTGATCATTTAGAGATTTAATCAAGCTTTCATTTCTCTCAAACTGACTAATCTGATTTAATAAATCGGTTTCTTCTTTGGTTGGTTGCAAATCAGTCAAAGTCAGATTTCCTGACACTAAATTTGCTTTATCGGGAACATAATAAGAAGAAATTGACAGTTCAAGATCAGACACTCCAAATCGTGTTGAGATATCAAAATTGTCTATAAACAATATTGGTAAACTATTTTCCAATGCCTTAACCAACTCCAAACTCTTCGACTCAGGACCGCTTAATATTACATTAATCGGCATTTTAGTCGCCACATCTTTAGTTGCCACCTTTAATGAACTTG
This sequence comes from uncultured Gammaproteobacteria bacterium, assembly GCA_964571775.1. Lineage (GTDB taxonomy): Bacteria > Patescibacteriota > Microgenomatia > UBA12405 > UBA12405 > WARW01. The sequence goes on from CAZNDF010000055.1 coordinate 922, forward strand.
TAGATGATTCACCTTCTTTGATTTTTATTGGATTAATAGAAAAACTTTTGACTTGAAAGCCATACTTATCAGCGATACTTCTGATTACACCCACCAACAAATAAGAATTTTTTTCTTGTAACACTGCACTTGATAAATAACTTTCATTTTTGTTTAGTTCGTCTAAATCAACAGACATTAAATAAGCTTTTTTTTCAGCAACTGATTTTATTTGACCTTTGATTGTTTTAATTGACCGATTTAGATTCGAGATTGACTCAAATTTTGGCAAAATTATCATTCCTAAACTTATCAAAAAAGCCACCAATATCCCCAAAGGTAAAAAGAAAAGTCTTATCAAACTACTACTAATTCCAAAAATCTTTTCTGGCATTTTAAAAAAACTGCTACTCATTTTAGATTGACCTCCATTTCAAATAACCAACCCTTAACCGCATCAACTGATAAATCAGATATTTTAGCCGATTTTATACCCTCCACTAAATCTCTATTTATGTTTTCCACTATTGACTCTACTTCACTTAAATTTTTACCATCAACCAAACTTCCGTAAATCATAAATTTCTTTTTCTCTCTTATTTCCAAATTGTCAATTTTGATATTTGCCGAAAACAAATTTCTTACCATTTCCATCGATTCTCCATATTTAAATCTGTCGGCTAATACTTTTGCTACCACTTTTGCTTGGTATTTAACTTTCTGATTAATAGCCATACTTCCAATCAAAGTTTCGTATTGCGTTAATCCCTTTTTATAATTATTAGTTAATCTATTTAAATTCAATTGAAGAACCAAACCTATCGCAAAAACTATCACTACTAACAACAACCATACCCCACCAAAAATCCATAAAAAATTATTAATAATAGCCTTAAGACGCATCCTTTCGGCCTGAAACTTGGCTTCAGATGGGAGTAAATTTAAATCGTTCACAACAACCCCCTTAGAGATAAACCAACAGCTAAACTGAATCGACAACCTTCGACGTTTAAATTAAATTGTGTTTGTATTTTGGTAACATCAATATTTACAAATGGTTGAGCCACTTGGACTTCAACCCCCAACAATCTTGTTAATTCTTCAGCCATACCTGGCAAATTTGCTCCACCACCACTTAAAACTAATAATTCCACCGCTTTTCCACCAGAGTCCTCAGTAAATAATGTCATCGCCTTTCTTACTTCATCGGCAATACTACTAAATACCGGCATAGCTACAGTTCTAATTTTTCCTTCCAATTCATTTTCTTTAATTCCATAAGCCTTTTTATATTCTTCTGCCGAAGACATATCCAATCCTAAACCCAAAGATACTGAACGAGTTAAAGACTCGCCTCCAACCGGCAATGATCTAGCAAAGTACACATTCCCTTTATTAATATTAAAAATATCAGAGTATTTTTCTCCAATATCCAAAATAACCACTCTTTCCACTGTTTTTATTCCATTTTTCACTATCCTTCTCAAAGCCACGGAAGGGGATTCAAGAGCCAATAATTCCAACCCCAAACTTTTGAATAACTTTACATAATTAGCAATTAAATCATTCCTAGCCGCAATTACAAAAATAGTTAATCTGCCAGCATCATCCTTTTCAATAATTTCATAATCAATCGATACTTCTTCCAAAGGGTATGGGACAAAAGTTTCCGCTTCAAATCTCAAAGCATCCATAATTTCCGAATCTTTTAATGGAGGTAATCTGACTAATCGACTAACTACCTCACTTTCAGGCAAATCAACCACGACTTGTTTACTTTTTATTTTTAAATCAGCTAGCAGCGATTTTATAACTCCACCCAACTCTCCAAAATATTTTGATCTATTTTCATTAGTGTTTTCGATCAATGGAGTTTTTATTTCACCGATTGAATCCAAAACCAACTTACCCGAGACATCTTTATTTATTGACACCACCTTTATTGTGTTTTGACCTATATCAATACCTAAAATATTACTCATATATCCAGTATAACAACTATTGATTACTTACGTCACCACCAGAAGTAACTGCTTCCAACAGAAATGAGGGAACATAAAACTTGTTGACTACTGTCACCGTATTATTCACTCCTTCTATGGTTCCGGTGGAACTGATTTCTTCTCCCTGAACCGGGAAGTTGCTGTTTCCCTGAATCTCAATTCTGGGATTAAAGCCTATTGGGGTAACCGCTAAAAGCAGGGAATTACCTCCGGCTAAACTGATACTGTTAACACAATTATTGGTCGTATTGGCTACCACACTGCTCTTGAAGACCACTGTTCCCACTTTGTAGTAATAATCAATTTTGAAAGCTCCGTTTGTCCCTAGCTTGTTACACACATTAACTGCCGGATTAGCCGTACTGTAGTATTCAGTACCGATCTCTCCGGTATCGGTATGGTTCACCAGCCAGAAGTAATCAATTCCGCCTTCCAGAGTCACATTACCAAAAGATAAGTTTTGGGTATCTCCCACCACTCCTACTCTTAAGTTAGCTGATCCCTCGGTTGAACCACTCTCACCATATTGCAGACTTCCGGTACCTAAGTAATATTCAATTCCCGATTCGGCGGCATTAAAAGCTTTTTTTAACAATTCCTGATCGGTATCTATTTTGGTTTCTACTGTCGCCTGACGTGAGGCTGATAAGCCTAAAGTTAAAATCAGGGCTGAGGCCAACAAGACCATCAGAACTACTTGTCCTCTTTGCTTCTTTATCTTTGTTTTTATCATCTTTATTTGGTCTAAATATTTTATTAGATATTAGAAATTAGATATTAGAAATTAGACATTTTAATTAACCTTCCACTGACTTAAAGATTTAATAATCTCTTTGGGTACCTTGAACAATAATCCCGGATTGTAGACTACCTTAACTGAGGGTTCAGTATTGTTTTTATTGGCGACACTAAAGCTTCGGTTAAACTTGACTCCTTTAACCCCGTAGACCATCCCGTTAATTACCAATTGA
>CAZNDF010000056.1:0-3860 GCA_964571775.1 uncultured Gammaproteobacteria bacterium
TGGTTAAGAAAATTCTTATTTTTTGATGATATGTGACGATTAATATTAAATAACCAAACAACTATTATGGATAGAAAAGAAATGATTATTAAATAAAAAATATCTTTATTTAGGTTTTTTTTAATTTGCATGATTTATTTTACATGACAATTTTAGGTAATGTCAATTTTGTAAGAAAAAACTGTAACCGGAATACCTTTGTCTCGGGCTTTACTAATGGTATCCTGAATCCTTTGGCTTTGATTAGCTTGAAAAGCTAATAATTCATCAGAAGCATCAACAACTTTGAAATTTCGGTGATAATAAGAATCCTTACCAACAGAAGTCTCGCTGAGACTTTCAATGGCTTGTTGAGTCGTTAAAACATTAGAATTCATAGGAAAGATATAGACTATTAAGAGTTAATTTGGAAAGAAAAATTAGAAAAATTCAAGACTGTTAACTATTTCTTCAATATAACATTCGTAACCAGTATTTTTATAAAAGGCACAGGCTTGACCTTCTATAAAAATAAGTAATTCTTGTTTAGAGTAATTATATTTAGGTTCAATAACATAATTAATAGGACATTCAGTTTCGTCTAAATCCTTACCGTCTCCTAATATTGAAATGTTAAAAATATTATTTTTGCCTGATTGAGTTTTCTCTCCTAAACTACAACCAGAACCAAATTTTAATTTAATGAACTGTTCTATTTCTTCATCATTACTTACTTTAGTAACATAAATTGGTAAATTACTAATTTGCCATGAATTCATGTTAGTAATTTTAGTTTCTTGTTTTATACAAGAATCTCCTATTTTTTCGTTAAAATATTGGTTGGCAAAATAAATAGTATCTTGGTTTTCAAAAAAATTAACAGGTTCTTCAATCATGTCAGCAGTACTACAGGTATTAGTAAATAACGCTCTTTTGGGTGTTTTTAATGTGAATCGATACTTGTAATTAGTGTAGAGATTCCATTCATCATCAATTTCAGTTAAGGTTGATTCTCTTGATTCGGTAGAGGTTACGACCGGGACTGTGGTTGGAGTAGAAGTGACTTCACTAACGGTGTTTGTTTTTTTAACTAAAACAAAATAAAGCGTAATGATTATTCCTAAAAATAGGATTAATAGAGCAAAAAATAAGTATTTAAAAATATTTTTATCTTTTTGAATAGGCTGTTGAACTGGTTGCTCTATTGGTTGAGAAATTTGTGTTTCCTGTAAATTAGCTGATTGATTCATGTCGTCCATAGTATATTTATATCCTTATTTACAGACTAAAACAATCAACCAGCTATTTTATTTTTATCGTCGGGGTCGAGGTGAACGACCACCCATTCGAGAATCGAATTTACCAAATTGAGGCTTTGGGCTAAAGCTGGCTCGATTGTTTTCCTGTCTAGGTTGACCAGGGTGAGCAGCTTTAAATTCCGGAGCACTTAATTTGATTTGATGATTTTCATTGAAACCAGCGATTTTGACTTTGAGTCGATCGCCAACTTTGATGACAGTAGAAGGATCAGATAAAAATCCGCCAGTCATTTCGGAAACATGAAGTAAAGCTTCTCGGCCAGGTAAGAACTCGATAAAGGCACCAAAGTTTTCGACTCGGGTAACAATGCCGTCATATTCTTCACCAACTTCAACTTCTTTAATCATGGATTCGATTTCATAAGCAGCGTCTTCAATGGCTTTTTGGTCTTGGGCTGAAATAGAAGCAGCACCAAAATCGTCAATATCAATTTGAACTTGATATTTTTCCATTAAGGCTTTGATGGTTTTACCACCACTACCAATAACTTCACCAATCTTGTCTTCGGGTAATTGGACTAGTTTAATTTTTGGAGCAAATTGAGAAAGTTGTGGACGATGAGTGCTTAAAACAGATTCCATTTTGTCTAAAATTTGGAGACGAGCTTTGGTAGAAGCCACAAAAGTATCACGAATCATTTGAAGAGTAAGACCTTCGCGTTTGATATCGAGTTGAATAGCAGTGATACCGTTTCGGGTACCAGTGATTTTGAAATCCATATCACCAAAGTGATCTTCAATACCAGCAATATCAGTTAGTAAAATATATTTATCGTCAGTTTCAGCTATAAGACCAATAGAAATTCCAGCTACTTTATCAAGGATTGGAACACCGGCGTCCATAAGAGACATAGTAGATCCACAAGTAGAAGCCATAGAGGAAGAACCATTTTGAGATAAGACTTCAGAAGTTAAAACAATAGTGTAGGGAAAATCAGCTTCACTAGGAATGACTGGAACTAAGGCTTTTTCAGCTAAAGCACCATGACCGATTTCGCGTCTGCCTGGTCGACCGGTACGACCAACTTGACCAGTAGAAAAAGGCATAGCCGAGTAATAATGAATGTAGCGTTTGGTAACTTCACCATTAGAATCTTCTAAGTATTGTTTTTCAGAAAGTGGAGCAAGAGTGGTAACAGTGATAGCTTGGGTTAAACCTCTTTCAAAAAGAGCTGAACCATGAGTCATAGGTAAGACTCCAGCCTCGACATTGAGAGGACGAATTTCATCTAATGGACGTTTATCATAACGAGTCCCAGCCAAAGTTTGAGCACGAACATAATTTTTTAGGATAGTATCGACAGCAGCAAGTAAATGATTAGTAGAAACTTCTTTAGATTCAATTTTTTCTTTATAAAGTTCTTTGACCTTGTCAATAATGACTTCTTGACCAATCATGTGAGCGCCATCAATACCTTTGTCAAAAAATTCTTTGACATCGGACGAAATTTTTGATTCAACTTCTTTAATTAAATCGGCAGATGGACCAGCTGGTTCAAAAGTGATTTTTTCTTTGCCAGCTTTGGCGGCAAACTCAGCGATTTGTTTGTTAACTTCATCACCAGTATTTTTAGCTAATTCAATGGCTTGGAGCATAATATCGTTTTGAACGATATTGCCGTCAGCTTCGATCATATTGACACCTTTTGGACCAGTACAGACTAATAAGTCAAATTTGGATTTTTGTAATTCATCAAAATCAGGATTGATAATCAATTGATCATTAATACAGCCGATACGGACAGCAGAAACTGGACCACGGAAAGGAATATTGGAAATACTTAAAGCAGCAGCAGCAGCAGTAAAAGCTGGGATAACAACATCATGTTTTTTATCATTACTTAAAACAGTAGTGATAATTTGGACTTCATTTAGAAAACCTTGAGGGAATAATGGTCGAAGAGATCGGTCGATAATACGTCCAAAAAGAACAGCGGTGTCGGAAGGACCACCATCTCGTTTCATCCATTTACCACCCTTAATAATACCACCGGCATATAATTTATCGGTAAATTCAACTGAAAGAGGGAAATAATCTTTGGATTCATCCAATTTTCCCATTAAAACAGTAGCTAAAACAACAGTATTGCCATATTGGGCAACAACTGAAGCATTGGTTTGAGGAGCGAGTTTACCAGTAGATAGACTGATGTGTTTATCACCCACTAAAATATCTTGTGTATACATATTCATAATTTTAACTTAATTTAAAGACAGAAGTCTGCTTTATTTTTTCAATCCGAGGGATTTGATGATTTCAGAATATCTTTCAGGATTGTGAATAGAGAGATAGCGAAGCAAACGGCGGCGTTTGGCAATTTTGGTTAAAATACCTCTTTTTGCCGGAGAATCGTGTTTGTTTTCAGTCAAATGACCTTGGAGTTTTTCGATTTCTTTACTAAGGATAGCAATTTGAATTTCTGGAGAACCAGTATCACCCTTAGCTTGAGCGTGTTTAGTAATAATTTCGTTTTTTTCTTCTTTGGTTAATGCCATAGAATTAATGAGGCTAAAATCGGTAAAAATATAATATTTGGGAATGGCTACCCAAAAACCGTTTTT
>CAZNDF010000057.1:0-3840 GCA_964571775.1 uncultured Gammaproteobacteria bacterium
GGATATTACAGGCGAGATTGTCGGGTGATTATAATTGGTTGCCAGTAAATTGGAGGATGACTCTACAAAAAGAATTGAAGGTAATTGATGAAACAAAAGAACAAATAGGGTTAGGGAAGACAGTAGTAAAAATTTTGCCGGAATTATTGGGTTTAGATGGGGTGGAAAGGAAATATATGGTTTTATTTCAAAACGAGTCTGAATTAAGGCCAACAGGTGGATTTATCGGTAGTTATGGATTACTTACTTTCCAAAAAGGGAAACTGAAGAATTTTGAAATAAAGGATATTTATGAAGCAGATGGTCAATTAAAAGGTCATGTAGAGCCCCCATGGGAGATTAAAACTCATTTAAATGAAGCAAATTGGTATATGAGGGACGCAAATTGGAATGCGGATTTTGTTAAAACAAGTGCAGATATCCAATGGTTTTTGGAGAAAGAGGTTGGAGGAAAGGTTAATGGAGTAATAGGAATTGATTTGGCGGCGGCAAAGTCGATTTTGAAAGCAACAGGGGGAATTTATGTACCTGATTTTAAAGAGACAATTGATGAAAACAATCTTTATGAGCAAGCAGAATTTTATGCTGAAACAAAATTTTTCCCAGGTTCAGTTCAGAAGGCAAGTTTCTTGGGAGCATTGGGAAAGCAGTTATTTGAAGAGATTAAAAATTTAAAAACGGATAAAAGTTTAGTCTTGGTTCAATCATTGGTTGATTTGTTGGAGAAAAATGAGATTCAAATTTCTTTAAATAATAAAGAGGCGGCAAAAATTGTGACAGATTTGGGCTGGGATGGGAGAATTTATAATGGTAAGTGTGTGGGAGAAAATTGTATAGCAGATTATTGGTATGTAGTGGAAGCTAATTTAGGGGTAAATAAGGCAAATTATTTTTTGAGGCGAAATATGGAAGAAGCAGTGGATATTTCTGGAACATCAATAAATAGAGTTTTAAAAATTAACTATGAAAATACAGCTAAAAACAGCAATTGGCCGGGAGGGGATTATAAAAACTATGTAAGGCTTTATCTGCCAAAAGAAGTTAATTTGTCACAAATTAGTGTAATGGATGGGTATGATACTTCAATTAAAAAAGTTTATAACAGTGATGAAATCACCACAAAAGAAGTTGACGGTAAAAAAGAGGTGGGTTTTTTGGTGACAGTACCAGTACTAAAAAAAAGAATTGTAGAAGTAAGGTATTCAAGTGCAGTTAATTTTGGGGACAAAAAAGAATTTACTTATATGAAGTATATTCAGAAGCAGCCTGGAACAGGTGAAACCGGGATTGTGAGTCTGATGTCTTTTGGAGAGGAGTGGCAACCAATACAAGTGGAACCAACGGCAAGTTTGGTGGGAGGGAAATTGTTATTTAATATGAAGCTGGATAAGGATATTAAGATGGGGGTGGTGTTGGGGAGATAGGTTGGTTAAAAATTAACTTGATAACATTTTTGCAGTGCTCGCATCCTTCGCCAGAAGGCCTCAGCGGCTTGCGCGCTGAAAAATATTATCTTCGCTAATTTTGTGACCATTTTTAATTTTATGGTAAATTAGGTTTATATGAAAAAAGTGGTGGAGGATTTTGTTTGTGAGGTTTGTGGTCAATTAGTGATTGGTAATGGAACAACTGATCATTGCCCAAAGTGTTTGTGGGCAAAGCATGTTGATGAAGAAATCCCTGGAGATAGAGCGAGTATGTGTAAAGGTTTGATGAGACCGATTAGAAGCGAATATCGAAATGGAGTTTTTAGAATTTATTATAAATGCGAGAGGTGTAACCATGAATTTTGGGTGCGTGAGGGTGAAGGGGATAATCGAGATTTGTTGATAGAACTGACTAAGTATTAATAATCTTGGCTTAATTTAAATTTCTTTGAAAGAGGGTTGGTTGCGGAATAAAAACGGTTTATATGCGGAGATTTGATTCTAGCTTGGATGGTATAATGGGGACATGAAAATGTTTGAAAATTTAATTAAAAAAATAAATCCCAAAAAAGAGCAGAGTAAAGATAAAAATGTGGAAGGTAAGGTAAAAAATCAAGGTAAAAAAACAGTTATAGATGAAGAATTTTTGAAGAATTTGCCACCAGGGGTAAAGATTAAAAAAATAGAGATAGGACCAAAACAGATAATTAAGTGGTTTATCTATTTAGTATTGTTTTTTTGGTTGGTTTCGACATTAGGACAGTTTTTGGAAAATAGCGGAGTATCCCAAGTACCTATTTCTGAATTGGTTAGCGCAGCTAAGAAAAATGAAATATCTAAATTAGTAGTGTCGGACAATGAGATTGTGGCTGAATTGAAAAATGAACAAAAAATATTGGTGACAACTAAAGAACCATCGATTTCTTTGGTAGAAATATTACAAAAAGAAGGAGTTGACCTTACTAAAATGGAACTGAAGGTAGACAATCGACAGGGTTGGAAAATGATGGGAGAAATATTGAGTTTAGTGTTAACTATTGGTTTGCCGGTATTGTTGATTTTGTGGTTATTTAAAAAACAAAGTGGAGGAAATGGAGGAATGTTTGGGTTTGGAAAATCGACAGCCAAACTTTTTGTGAAAGGGAAACAAAACATGACTTTTAAAGATGTAGCTGGAGTAAAAGAAGCAAAAGATGATTTGATGGAGATTGTAGATTTTTTGAAACATCCAGAGAAATACCATAAGATGGGGGCACGAGCTCCAAAAGGAGTTTTATTGGTGGGACCAAGTGGTGTAGGTAAAACTTTATTGGCTAAGGCGGTGGCAGGTGAAGCAGAAGTGCCTTTCTATTCAATGGCAGGATCGGAGTTTATGGAAATGTTGGTAGGGGTGGGAGCTTCACGGGTTCGTGATTTATTTGGAACAGCTAAAAAAGCAGGTAAAGCAATTATTTTTATTGATGAAATTGATGCCATTGGACGAATTAGAGGAGGGATTGATGGTGGTCATGGCGAAAGAGAAATGGATGGGTTTGAGGCGAATACGGCAATAGTAGTATTAGCGGCAACTAATAGAGGTGATTTACTTGACCCAGCTTTATTGCGACCAGGTCGGTTTGATCGAAGAGTAGTGTTGGAATTACCAGATTTGGAAGCAAGAAAAGATATTTTAGGAATTCATGCTAAAGGTAAACCTTTTACTGATAATGTAAATTGGGATGCTGTGGCTAAGAGTACGGTGGGTTTTTCTGGGGCTGATTTGGAAAACATGCTAAACGAGGCGGCAATTGGAGCAGCCAGAAATAATAAAGATAAAATTGATATGAAGGATATTGACGATGCCTCATTGAAAGTAAAATTGGGAGCAGAAAAAAAGCGAAGTCAGAGTGACGAAGATAAGTTAATGACAGCTTATCACGAGGCAGGGCATGCAATTGTTAATTATATGGAAGATTTGGATCCGGTGTCTAAAATTTCAATTATTTCACGAGGAATGGCGTTGGGATTTACCTTAGTTCCACCACAAAAAGATATTATTCATCACACTAAAAGTAAGTTGATAAAGCAAATGGCAATGGCAATGGGTGGACGAGCAGCGGAAGAAATTATTTTTGGTGACATTACCACGGGAGCATCGAGCGACATTTCGCATGCGACCAATATCGCTCGAGATATGGTGGTGGAATGGGGAATGAGTGATTTAGGGCCGATTAACTTAGGACCACAAATTGATGTCAATGATTTTGGTAAAGCCTATATGGAACCATCAAAAATTTCTGACAAAATGCAGTCAGCAGTCGATGATGAAATCAAAAAGTTAATTAACCAAGCTTTTGAAGAGGCTAAAAAAGTATTAAATAAAAACAAGAAGAAACTGGAAGAATTAGCCAAAAAATTAGTAGATAAAGAAAGT
>CAZNDF010000058.1:0-3771 GCA_964571775.1 uncultured Gammaproteobacteria bacterium
GAAGATACTACTAAAGGGAAAATCGCCCTCACTGAATCTGTCAGAATTACTGCTACCGTTGACCCAACTATTACTTTCTCTGTTGGTAACAGTGGTGTTACTACATCAACCACTCGCTGCGGTACTGCTCTCGGAGCTGGAGCTGCCAACACGACTGGTGCCAGTGTTGATTTCGGATCTCTTAATCTTGGTGCTTTCAATAACTTAGCTCAATTTATTCAATGTACCACCAACGCTCTCAATGGGTATGTCGTTCAAACTTTCCAATCCGGTCGATTAACTATGGTTGGTAACGGTGCTACTATTCCCGATACTACTTGTCCATCAGCCGGCACCTGTACTCCTACTACTGCTGCAGCGTGGACCACCAATACTGCTTCTGGTTTTGGTTATTCTTTGGAAGTTGGAACCGCTACTGGTGCTACTTTAGGAATCACCACCGCAGGTCACTATAAAGCATTTGGAACTGGTTATGCCAACGCTCAACCTATCCTTAGCCGTACCAACACTCCAAGTGGTACCGACTCAGCCTATATCTGCTATCGTATCGCTGTTAGCAATTATCAACCAGCAGGAACTTATCAAAATGAAGTTAACTTTATTGCCACCGCCACTTTTTAGGTGTTTAATTAAATTATAAAAATGAAACCTGCCACCCAAACAATCAAACAGATCTCCATAACCAGTTTATTGTTATTAGCCGCTCTCTTCTCCAACAACTCTACTGTTAATGCTCAAGTTAGTACTGGTCTTTCAGCTATCCCCCCTCGACTAGAAATCAATGCCCAACCTGATGGAGCCAACACCCAAGTTATCAAAGTCCGCAACGAATCCCAAGAAACCAAAACTATTAAAGTTAGTGTTCGTGATTTTATTGTTACTGATAACAAAGGTACTCCTAACTTTATCGACAATTTATCTGAGAATATCAACAATCGTTGGGCGGCTAGTTCTTGGATCCAAGTTTCTCCCTCAACTTTAACTGTCAAACCAGGTGAAACCAAAAGCTTAACTCTCACTGTTTTAGCTCCAGCCAATGCCCTTCCAGGAGGTCACTACGCTTCAGTCGTCTATACTCCTGAATCAGCCTCTCTTTACAATTCGATTACTGGTGCTTCCATCCAAACTAACGTTGGAACTTTAGTTTACATTACAGTTCCTGGAGATATTAACCAAAGTGCTACTATCCAATCATTCACTGCTCCTAAGTTCTCTGAATTTGGACCAATCGATTTTAAATCTACTGTCAAAAATTCTTCCGACATTCACATCCAACCAGTCGGGTCAATTACCATTAAAAATTGGCTTGGTGGCAAAACTGCTCAACTCCCATTAGAAGCTACCAACATCTTCCCCTACACTACCAGAAATTTTGAAAATACTCTTGATAAAAAATGGCTCTTTGGTCGATACCAAGCTACTATGCAAGCTGTCTATGGTACTGCCGGTGGGTTAATTACTGCTACTGTTTTCTTCTGGGTCATTCCATGGAGACTCCTTATCTTAGTCGGTGCTGCTATCGCTATTATCGCTACTTTGATCATTATCTTCAAAAATAAATCAAAGAAGTCACCTGACAACTCCACTGACGAAGTTGCTCAACTTGAAAAAGAACTTGAAGCTTTAAAGAAAAAATATAAAGATCAATAAAGTCTTCTAACCCAAAACTCCCTTCAGCAAAGAAGGGAGTTTTTGTTTTTTCTAATAATTGCTAAACTTAATTATGTGGTTCTTGTTGTTATTTTTAATCTTTCCTCACCATATTTCGGCTACTAACTATCAACGAGAATCTTCCGTCTCAATTTCTGCTTCTATTGGTGAAAACCGAGTCACCATCTACGGTTATACTTCTCCAAACTCTAGAGTTGAGTTGAGTAGCCCCAGAGTCTTTGCTGTCACATACAGCGGTTCTGATGGCTATTTTCTATTTGACAAAACTCTCCTTCCAAAAAACCCTTCAGACCTCTGTTTAACTTCTTTCGATAATAATTATCGGTCAACTTCTCCTGTTTGTATTCCCCCACCGCCAGTAAACAATTATCACACCGACATTGGACCAATTCTTTTACCACCCACTATTTCTTTAGAAAATGATCAAATCAACCCCAACACTACCATTGTTACTTCTGGTCAGGCTATTCCCAATTCTCAAGTCAACGTTAGTTTCTACAAAATTAATGATTCTGGTGTCAGTTTTCCTAAAGAAGTTCAAGCTTACTCCCTACCATTAGTCACTGCCGCTACTGACAAAGACGGCAACTTTAGTATCAACCTCCCTACCGCCTACTCCAGTGACTATCGCCTTTACGCTTCAGCCAAATTTAATGATAATTACTCTCCTAAGTCGAACACTTTAATCTATATCCTACCCTCACTTTTCTATCTCTTTATACAACAAAATCGATTGTTAATTATTCTTCTTCCCATATTTATTCTCACTATCATGGTTTTCTTTTATCTCCTTCACCTGAGATCTGAGATCTATGATCTAAGATCTAGATATCTCCCCGCCATTAAAAATTTCTTTCCAGCTGTTACTTCTTGCAAAATTAAAAAATCTAACATCTATCATCTACGATCTAAAAACTAATTTCCTGCTATCACCGTCTGCAAGATAAAAAAAATAACTTCTTGATTTATGTATATTTCCATAATATACTAATACATGAAAGTAATTCCTAAACCTATTTCTTTTGAATGGGATTCAGGGAATATTACCAAAAACCCGAAAAAACATAATGTCACTAATCAAGAGGCTGAAGAAATTTTCTTCAACCACCCATTTGTGACGATCAAAGATAAAACTCACTCTTTAAAAGAGGTGAGATTCCAATCTTTAGGTAAAACTAATAATAATAGAAAATTATTTTTAGTTTTTACTATTAGAATTAATAAAATTAGAGTTATCTCCGTTAGAGATATGAATAAAAAGGAGGCAAAAAATTATGAAAAAATTAAAATCCATTCCTAAACTCAAAAATATATCAGAAGAAAATAAATTTTGGCAAACTCATGATTCAACTGAATATATTGACTGGTCAAAAGCTGAAGAAACAGTTTTTCCCAACCTTAAACCATCAACTGAATCAATTTCCATTAGACTTCCATCTTCTTTACTAGTTAATATTAAAACTTTAGCTAATAAAAAAGATGTCCCCTACCAATCTTTGATGAAAATTTTTCTAAGCGAAAGAATTACTCAAGAATTATCAAAATAATTTTATCCCCTCTTTATACTTTTTCCTTTTAACTTTATACTTACTTAGTGAGACCTAATAAATATCTCTTTATCATCGGCTTCTTGTCTCTAGCTCTAATTGCTTCTCTTTTTTTGGTAGCCAGAACTACTACTGTCTACAACCGAGCTGCTACTTCCAAAAGTTCTTCTGTCGTTTTAGAAAATTCTTATCTTTTTGCCTCCCCTCTTCAAGCCAAAGCTGACGGCCTAGAACAAATTCGTCTCACCGTTTTTCTTCTTGATGGTCGTGGACTTGGTGTTACTAATCAAGTTGTTTCTCTTAATTTACCCGCCAACACCACCATCACCAATCAGCAAGAAATATCCGATCAATCGGGCAAAGCTGTCTTCGACATCGTATCTTCTCTTCCTCAAACTATCAACGTCACCGCCAAAGTCGGCAACTCTTCTCTCCCCCAAAAAGTTCGTGTAGTATTTTACTAACACGACTTTTCTACTTTCTCCTATCATTACTAACATCTATCATCTGAGATCTAAAACCTGAGATCTGAGATCTAAGATCTGATAAACTT
>CAZNDF010000059.1:0-2477 GCA_964571775.1 uncultured Gammaproteobacteria bacterium
AGTGGATAAGTGGGGTTGAAATGTGGAAAACAAAATAATGATTAAAAAGATGCCTTAATTTGGTTGATAAGTTTGGTAGTTTGTGGATTAGTGGAAAAGTCTTGGTGGATTTTGTCTCGAGCATGCATAATACTGGTGTGATCTCGACCACCAAGAAGTCGACCTACTTCTTCTAAAGGTAGGTTAGCCTCGGTTAATAAAAGATAGGCAGTAATATGTCGGGCAGAAACTAATTCTTTTTTACGACTTTTACCACACAGATCACCAGTTTTAATATTGAAACTTTTGGCACAAACAGAAATAATATGTTTAGGATTAATTCGAGAACTGTGAAGTGAGTTTAGGTTTTGAGCTAAAGACGGATCAAGAAAGTGTTGAACAAAATCAAGATCAATCTCCCCTATTTTTTGAGAAAGAGCCTGAATAGTAATTTGTTGAAGTTTACCTTCAATTTCGCGAATGTTAGCTTCAATATTGTTGGCTAAAAAAGAAAGAGCATCAGAGGAGATTTGTCCTCCGTTTTCTTCAACCTTTTGTTTAATAATAGCGGTACGCATTTCATAATCAGGAAGTTGGATATCGACAGTTAAGCCTCCCATAAAACGAGAGACAAGACGGTCTTCAAGATGGTCAATCTCACTAGGTTTACGATCAGAGGTTAAAATAACCTGTTTACCGTTCATGTGAAGAGCATTGAAAGTGTGGAAAAACTCTTCTTGGATATATTCTTTGCCGGCAATAAATTGAATATCATCAACTAAAATACAATCGAGATTTCGGTACTTATCTTTGAATTGATTCATGGTTTTGGATTTGAGAGCAGAAATAAGTTCGTTACCAAAAGTTTCAGCAGGAAAATATTTGATTTTAAAATCAGGATTGGTTTTTAGGATTTCGTGACCAATAGCTTGCATAAGATGAGTTTTGCCGACCCCTACCCCACCCCAAATAAAAAACGGGTTGTAAGTAAGACCGGGGTTTTTGACAATACCTTGGGCGGCAGCGTAAGCAAAATTGTTACTATTACCAACAATTAAAGTGTCGAAAGTGTATCGAGGGTGAAGGTTATGGTTGGAATGGGTTTTTTGTGGGACATATTCAAAAAGAGGAGAAGAAACTTGATTGGCGGGAGCGATGTTTAAGGGTTCTTGGATAATAAATTCTAAATTATTGTCAGCTTTGGTTTGGTTATCGAGAGCGTTTTTAAAAATTTGGTAATAGCGCCTTTTGTTAATATCGACTAAATAAGAGTTGGGGCAAGCAAGGGTAGCAAGGTTGTTTTGGAGGCTAATAAGTTCAGTTTTACTAACGAATGTTTGGAAAACAGCCGGAGCGAGGACGATTTTTAATTCTTCTTGGGTGTTTTTCCAAAGTCGGTCAATATCCATAAGTAAAATTTCTAATATCTAATTAATCTAAAAGATAAAAATTAATAAAGCAAAACAAAGCAACACATTTCGGGGAGGAAATTATCCCGTGGTACGGGACTGTAGATAATTAATAAAAATTATCTTTGAGTTATCCACATAATAATAAATGAGTTTTCCACAAAAAGGAAGAACTAAATTAGATGATAAATGTTAGATCTCAGATTTCAGGAAGACATGAAGATAATAAAAATGGTAGGTGTTAGGTCTTAGAAAAACAAAGCTATCTAATAAATATTAGATTGGATAAAAATATGATAAAATTGGTGCTATGACAAAAAGAACATTTCAACCAAAAGCAAAAAAACATAGTCGAGTTCATGGTTTTCTTAAAAGAATGATGAGTGCCACTGGACGAAACGTGTTGAAGAGAAGAAGAACTAAGGGTCGAGAAAAAATTAGTGCTTAAATTATTTTTAGATCATAGATTATAGACAGCGAGAATGGCTATAATTAAATTGTGCTAAAAAAAATCAACAGGATTAGTAGTAGGAAGGATTTCTTGGAAATTAAAAGTAAAGGGCAGTTTTATAGCGGCCCTTTTTTTGGTGGTCTTTGCTTGAAAACTGATGATGAACTTGTAAAGTTTGGTTTTATTATTTCTAAAAAAATATCGAAGAGAGCAGTTGATAGGAATAAAATTAAAAGAAGAATAAGTGAGATTTTGGGGGTTAATTTACAAAAATTTAATCCTGGGACAAAAATAATTTTTTTAGCTAAAAAGAGTTTGTTGGAATCAAGACGGGAGGAGATAGAGAAAGAAATAAATAAATTAATTTCTAATATTTAAATTTTAATGTTCAAAAAAATAATTTTAAGGTTGTTGTTGGGATATAAAAAGTATATTTCTAGGGGTGAAAATTGTAGATTTATACCGACATGTTCGGAATATACTTATCAGGCGGTAGAAAAGTATGGAGGGGTAAAAGGTTTGTGTTTGGGGGTAAAAAGGATATTAAGGTGTAGACCAGGCGGTGGAAGTGGAATAGATTTGGTAAAATAGATAATAGATTGTCGATCGTAGATCATAGGGATATAAAAGATCAATGA
>CAZNDF010000059.1:2577-3747 GCA_964571775.1 uncultured Gammaproteobacteria bacterium
TTATATAAACAAGAAGGAATAAATCCGTTGGGTGGGTGTTTGCCAACAATTTTACAATTAGTGGTGTTGATGTTGTTTTTTTCAGCTTTTAATATGGTGACTAATTTTTCACAAGGACAAGTTAGTCGAGATTTAGTAAATGCACAACTTCTCCCCTCTTTTAAGGTTGATGAAAATTTTAAATTTGATTTGGGATTTTTAGGAAGTGACTTAGCAATGACACCAGCTAAAGTTTTTGGAAAAGGAATTACTTTAGATTTATTATTGCCGATTATTTTATTATTGGGTTCGGCAGGATTTCAGTATTTGAGTGCTAAATTAATGATGCCAAATACAAAAATAGATGAAAAAATTGTAGAAAAAACCAAAGATAAAGAAGACGATATGATGGCAGCAATGAGAACACAATCACTTTATATGATGCCGGCGATGACAGTATTTATTGGTTGGAATTTTTCTTTGGGGTTACTCCTCTATTGGTTTATGTCGTCAGTATTAGCAATCGGTCAACAACTATTGGTGAATAAGATAAATAAGAAGTAAATTAATTTTCTAGTATCTAATTTTTAATATCTAATGATAAAATAGGCACTATGGATAATAAAAAAAGAAATGAAAAAATTTTACAAATCACCTGTGATTTTTTAGGTCAAATTAATTTTGAGGTGGAAAAAGCTTTTGTAGAAGATGTCGAGGGCGAAGAAGACCAAGTGTTAGTAGGGATAACAGTGGCTAATCCAGCAGGTTTGATTGGTTTTAGAGGAAGAAATTTAGCAGCAGTTCAATTGGTTTTATCTTTGATGGTAAGAAATCAAGTCGGAGAAAATATTAAAGTTCTTTTGGATATTAATAACTATCGAAATGAGCAAAAAGAAAGATTAGAAGGAATGGTTAGAGGATTGGCAGAAAAATGTTTGGTAAGCCATAAAAACGTAGCCTTAGCTAACATGAGTTCTTACGAAAGAAGAGTTTGCCATATGATAATTTCAGGGATTGAAGGCGTGGTAAGTGAGTCTGAGGGTGAGGGTGAAGAGAGACATGTAGTGATTAAGCCAGAAGCTTAAATTAGATTCAAGATGTTAGATGCTAGATCTTAGAAAAACATAAGACAATTTTGGTTTGTGATAAGATTTGGGGGTGAAAGGATTTTGGGAAAAATGTGAAAAAATA
>CAZNDF010000060.1:0-3743 GCA_964571775.1 uncultured Gammaproteobacteria bacterium
ACAGACTAATTTTTTTGAGAGTATCATTTTGACTTTGCCAATTATTAATAAAATAATTTTTTTGGTCTAATTGAAACCCAGACATGTCTTCAAAAATTTTAGGTTGATCTTGATCATTTAGATTTTGATTTGGTAAAAGATGGTATTTTTGGTAAAAGACAAAAGGTAAGAGAGAATTGTAATGAGCATTACTGACAAAAACTCTATTGGAATTATTGGGGATATTTTTAAAAATTTCTTGGTAGCCATAATTCCAAACTTCAAAAGAATCTTTGGGATAATGAACGAAATATTCGTGACTATAACCAAAAATTTCAAATATTAAAGTGAACAAAAGAAATGAAGCAAAAATCTTGACAACTTTTTGGGATGATAATAATTGAAATATGCCTAAAGCAATATAGTAAGAAAGGGGTAAAAGCATAAGGAAGAGTCTGGTGGCGTGATTTCCCCCACTAAAGGTAAGGCAAGCAGCAATCGGTGAGATTAGAAGCCAGCTTAACATGAGTCGATTGAGTTTTTCTTTTGGTTTTTGGGAAAATAATCCATAAATTAAAAAAGGCAGGAGGGAGACAAAGATTAAACCAAAACCTGGAATGGTGTGTCTAAAATTAGATTTATCACCAAATACAAAAAGAAAAGGTAAGGAAAATGAAGAAAGATAATTTTGGATAAAAGTTTGAGACCAAGCAATCGGTTTGTTGTGAAAAATAGATTCAATACTGGGTGATGAAGCAGAGAAAGAGGTTCTTTTGGTAATAATTTGATTAATGATTTCTTGATTGTGAAAAATACTGATAAGATTGAATCGATTAGCCGCAGCACCAAAAAAGATTTGATATAAAATTGGGCCGGTGATTAGACAAAAGATAATAAAAGAAATAATAAATGATTTGGGGTTTAATTTTGACTTAAAAGTAGAAAAATTAGTAAAAAATATAGCAATAATTATAAGAGGGACAAAAATATTGGCGGTGTTGTAGGTGTAAAAACTAAGGCAAAAAGAGACAATACTAAGATATAGAAATTTATTTTTGGAAGTATCGAGATATTTGAAAACAAAATATATACCAGCAAGAATTAAAGATAAGAGTAAAGTAACTTCAAAGGCGGTTCGACTGTAATGAAAATGCCAAGGAGATAATGAGAGGGCAATGGAAGACAGGTAGGCTAATTTGTTGGACTTTGAAAGTAATAAGACAAGTTTGTAGAGCAAATAAATATTTAAGACACCAAAAATAACTGGGACAATTCGAACACCTAGTTCATTAAGCCCAAATATTTTAATTGTAGGAACAGTGAAATAAATGAGAAGCGGAGCGCGTGATTCGGTTAATGACTGAATATAGATAGGAAGAAGATTACCTTTGTAATCTTTTGCTTGATTGAGTAAAGAAAATGCTTGATAACCAACGTCAATTTCGTCGCTAAATAAACTAAGATTGTCTATTTTAAAAATTCGGAAGAAAAAAGAAAATATCAGGATTAAGCTAATAATTAGAGAGGCTTGTTTAATTTTCACCTTTAAGATATTCAATAAAATAATCGAGATAAATTACTATTAGTATAAACGATAAAACCCGACAAAAGATAAAATTGGAGGCTATAAGGACTTCTTTGAGAGGTGAAATGAGTGGATAAAACCAGAGATTATATAGATTAAGGAAATGAATTGTTGAGAGAAGAAGAAGGTGTTTTGGAGTAAATTTTGATTTTGGGAGAAAAATTAGAATAGTTAAGAGAGGAAAAACAGGGTATAAATATCGTTCGTGCATGTTGGTAAGAAAAATAAAACAACCAAAAGCACTGATCATAAGGGCTGAAACTAAACTATTTAGAGTTAATTTTGATTTTATAAATTTAAACCAAAGAGGGATTAAAGATAAAACATAAATTAGTCTTCCTAAAAACTGAAAAGTTATCCCATAAAATTGGGTAAATTCAGATTTTGAAAGATCAATACTGTAAATTAGTGACCAAAGATTAAAGGCGTTACCGTTGAGCATACTCCCCTGTCGAGGTAAAACTCGGTTGGTATACATGTACCAAACCCACTGGAACGGAGTTTTATCACCAAAAGTAAATGGGATAGCTAATAGAAAAATGGAGGCAAGAAAAACTATTGTGGGAAAGACAAATTTTTTCCAATCTTTGATTCTTTTTAAGAAAATTAAGCCAAAAATTGGAATATATATAATGAGAGATAATTTGAATATGAAAGTTAATAGAAATAAGAATACTCCATAAAAATATTTCTTTTTGAAGATTAAATAAATACCAGAAATGGCTAGTAAATTTATTAAGGAATCTGTTTGACCCCAGATAGTTGAATTGTAAATTAAGACTGGGTTAAATAAAAATAAACTGGCAGCAAGGGTGGCCATTTTAGGTTTGTATTCTAAAACTATTTTATAAATAAGATAGGCTAGACCAATATCGGCAAAAATAAATGGAAGCTTAACCATCCAAGCATGAAGATTTGACTCTAACACTGGAACTATAAAAGATGGAAAAAAAGAAATTGAATTGTTGAGAAACATGATAAATCCAAAAGTGGCGTTTTTTAGAATGGCAATGAAAGCAAACAATAGAATACTGCCAAATGGTTGGTTGGGCCAAGAAACTCCCCAAATTGAGCTTTCGTAAAAATCATGGGATCCATAAGATAAAAACCTTAATCCCCAATCAATATGATTAGGTAAATCTGGATGCCAACTGGAGATTAAAACTAAAATAACCCTGATTGCTAGTCCGATGAATAAGAGTTTGGTTATTTTTGAAATATTTTTTGCCATTTTTGTCCTGACCAAATTATAAAATTGATAAAGTAATGTTTTAAAAATCCATGAAATTTGATACTACTAGGGATAAGGCGGCGCCATTGATTTTGACTGTCGGCCAAATGTTTGCCACTGGCACCATGACGATGAATTACTTGACATTTGGGATAAAAATAGATGTCTTTACCAAATTGTTTGACTTGACGACACAAATCCATATCTTCAAAATAGAAAAAATATTTTTCATTCCACTGGCCGATTTTTTTGAAAAAGTCTTTTTTGATAGCAAGACATCCACCAGATATATAATCGACTTTGATTGGTTGATTGGTATTGGGTAAATATTTTGAATAGGAGTCTTTTTGGTTGAGCCAAAATTCTTTGAAAGCATTAATAGGTGTTTGAGGTGGAAAAACCGAAGCTTGAGGAGTAAGATCGGGATTAAGAAACTTTGGACCAATAATGCCGATATTTTGATGTTCTTGGAGATAGTTAATCATGTTAACTAAACTGTTGTCGACTAATTCCATGTCGGAATTAAGAAATAATAAATACTCCCCTTTGGCAATCTTGGCACCTTGATTGTTGGCCTTGGAAAAACCTAAATTAGTATCGTTAGAAATAATTTTCAATTTACAATTTTCAATTTTCAATGAATTTTTTAATTTTTCAATTTCTTTAACTGTGTCATCGGTAGAGCCGTTGTCGACGACAATAATTTCTTGGTTGGGAATATACTGATTAATAGTTTCAACGCATTTTTGGGTAATAGTACTAGTATTCCACGTGATAATAATGAATGAAAGATTTAGCTGTTGGGTCATAAGAATATATCTATATAGTATTGGTTTGGATTACTAAATATGCCATTGGGCCATCTTTTGTCTAGATCTTGTGGCTTGATATATTTGATACCGGTTGGAGGATTATTGGAGGATTGGTAATTTTTTGGAAAATCGATAA
>CAZNDF010000061.1:0-3686 GCA_964571775.1 uncultured Gammaproteobacteria bacterium
TTTCCCCTACCAATATTGCCATCAAATGAGCCTCTGGATAATTTATTGAAACTCCCGCGGCAATTTCCTTTAACAAAGTAGTTTTACCTGCCTTAGGTGGTGAAACCACCATTCCTCTTTGGCCAAAACCCACTGGACAAAAAAGATCCAAAATTCTGGTTGACAAAACATCTGACTCAGTTTCCAATTTCATTTGTTTATTTGGATAAATTGGTACTAAATCTTTAAATTCTGGTCGTCTTAAAGCCCCTGATAATTCACCTTCATTCACTTTATCTATCCTAGTCATTGCCCAATATTTTTCCCCTTCTTTAGGTTTTTTTGCTGCGCCATCAATCATATCCCCGGCTCTCAATCCATAGCGGCGAATTTGCATTGAAGCGATATAAGCATCTTTTCCATTTGGTAAAAAATTTGGTCGCACAAAACCACTACCATCTTGCATTATTTCTAAAATACCCTTAATAGTTTCTGTTACTACTGGTTGATTGTAATTTACTTGAGGTCTAATTTGTTGTGCTTGTGGTTGTCTTTGAGGTTGATAGTTTTGTCTTACTGGTTGTCTTGATGGTGTTATCACTGGAGCTACTGGTGTCTTTATTTCCCCAGATGGCTTTACAAAACTAACTATATTATTGTCCTTCTTTGTTTCACTGATACTACCAACAGAGACAGCAGGTTTTTCCTCTACCTTAACCGGTTCCTTAATCAATTCTTCTATTGGAGATTCTTCAGCTTCAATTTTAGCATCAGTTATAGGTTCAATCTTAACTTCTGGCAATATTACAGCTTCTTCTTGTTTAACAGCGACAACAGGATCACTTTGAACCTGCTGAATGGTTTTTCTTGGCATTTTTTTGGGAAATTTATTAATAATATTAGTTTCTTTCGGCACACTTCAGATCTATCTGAAATCAAACGTCATAAAAATTTGGAAACGAGCCAAAGAAACGGGTAAACGTTCTGGAAATCAAAATAATTGTATCGACTTCCACTAATTTTGTCAAATCAACTACTTAAAAACAAAACAGTGTTGAAAGTAGCAGATTTAGTCTGCCGTAGCTTTAGCGAAGGCGACCCTGCCTTTTCAAATCTAAAAACAGTGTTGAAAGTAGCAGACCTGCCCCCTCTGCTACTCTCAACACTGTCTCAAAGCTAAAATAACTAAAAAAGTCCTATAAATCGGACTTCACCAATTTGACTTTTATTTAAATTAGCTTTATTTTAGATATTGAAGAAACAACAATATACGTGTTCCACCTGCTTTGAGAATATCGATAACGTTGTTTCTTTTTTTTTGTTCTTTGCGTAAATTTTCAAGCCAAAGGCGATGAAAATTTGCTCAAAGATCAAACTCCGATTTATCGGTGTATCTTCTTTAATCCCGCCTCTGCGGGATATTTTTTTATCCCCCATCAGCCAAGACCAACAACTATTGTTGTCTCTCCAACACCTAATCTGTCAAAGTTCATTCTGCCTCGCAGAATCACATCAATATCAATTTTCCCCCAAGTTTCCCCATTTCCTTCAACTGTTTCTCTGCCCAAGCATTCTTGGACTTTTTATTTTTTTTCTTATCTTTTCCTTTCTCAATTGAGAAAAATCTTTTTATTAATTGAAGCATTGAAATCAGTATAACTCATTTCCTTGCCTTGTCTATATCCTATAAAAATTTACTCGTCAAAAAACAACTATCCCATAAAAATATATTTATAAAAATTAGGTTCATTTTTACCCATTTTTAACAATTTTCAGTCATTGTGGATAACTTGAGGATAACTAAATAATCATTTTCTCTTTTAAAATCTGAAGTCATAATTTTGGAGCGAGTTTCAACGTGGGTAACCACATTGATTTTCCAGCGGAAAAATTCATGACGAAGATTTTATTTGTAATAAAAAGCATATCTACTCTCTCCTTCCCCTAAATGAGAGATTGGGCAAATTTTAGTCCAAAAAAAATCCGGCATTACCCGGATTTATAGTTGTCTTCTCTTCCTTCAATTTTAAGATTATCTGTCAAAAAAATAGGGGTGGTTTGACTTGTTTAGTCAATCGGCCTTGCCCCCTTTTAACAATCACTCTTCCTCTTTTGGCTTTACTAGCACATAAGAAAAACCGAATAAGAAGAATATTGCCCACAGAATAACAATAGGCAATAATCCATATAGATACCAAGTATCATTTATACCGAGATTACCAATATATCCATCGATAGCCAAATTAAAACGAAATTCAACATCACCCTCCTTACCTAAAAATATATCCTTCAGCTCATATAAATTAGACAGGTAATAGTCCAAAAACTCGGTTTCTGGTAGGTCCAACCACACCTTAATTGATTGGTTAGCAACCAAAACATTGATAACTTCCTGTGTCTTTTCTGCTGCAACACTCAAATTTCTTTCGTTGTATTGAAAAAGAACCTCCTTCATCGGTTTTCTTAAGGTTTTTTCGATCATTTCTGGCTCCACCACTATCACCATAAGAAGAATTACTAGTATGAAACCAAACATCACCCCAGACAAGATCTTAAGTAAGCTTTTCATTTTTAAAACCCCTTTCTTTTTTGAGCACATTTCACTTTTATATATCAAACCCTCCCCAATTAATCGCTTCTGATCAAATGGTTAAGGTATTATTTTATCCAAGATTTTCTTAAATCCTGAAAGAACAAAAGACAAGTTTATATTTTAAAGAACGGCTCAATTATACCAAAATATTATAGGACAGTCAATTATTCTTAATTAAAAATTAATCTATATCTAAACACCTCAAAACCATATCAAATATTCTCGATTATCATTTCTAATATCCTCTCTACTACCTTCATCTTCTTCTCTTTTCTCGCCTCAATTTCACTTTTACTACTACTCTCAACCAGAATTTTGCCGCTCCAAATTTTCTTCTCTACCCTTACTGCCACAAATACTTCTGCTGGATTATTCATATTTCCCGTCACTCCAATTCCTACCTCTCCTTCAATTTTTCTAGCCATTTCTTTTACTGTTTCTATTGAATACACCCCAAATTTTTTTATTATTTCTTCATCCACTCCCGCCTTAATTTTTGATTTTACACTATAAGTAACTTTACCTACATCAAAAACATCGGAAGAACCGGGTATATTTGTGATACAATTCGCTATTGCCCCTCCAGTGCACGATTCCATCACTCCCATAGTCCAATTCCTTTTTCTTAAAATTTCCAAAATCTTTTTTAATTTTTCATTCATCTTCATTTTTGTTCTAAATTTATTTTTGTTTTTCTAAGATCTAAGATCTTTCTTAGTTCTAATGTTTTCCTGACATTTGAGATCTTACTTATTTTAATTCTTCCTGAGATACGAAATCTAACATCTAAGATCTATTTTATTTCTCTCACGTTTTTAATTTCCACCATCTTTTTCCCCATTGCCTCTGCTTCTTTTTTTCTCTTCTCCCAAAACTTTACTTTTCTTACTTCTCCCAAAAGCGATACTTCTCCCACAAACACTCCACCTAAAATTGGTTTATCTTTGTAGCTACTCCACATTGCTGCCAATATTGCCAAGTCTGCTCCAGTATCATCAATTTTTATTCCTCCAGTCACCGACACAAACACATCATACTTATAAAGTGGCATTCCCAAACTTTTCTGGGCAATCGCTGTCAACAATTGTCCTCGATTAAAATCTACTCCCGCAAA
>CAZNDF010000062.1:0-3608 GCA_964571775.1 uncultured Gammaproteobacteria bacterium
GATATTATAGAATCACAAGGACAAATTGGACAAGTTATTGAAATTGGTATTTTTAATACAATATTATTATCACCTGAAAATAAGACTATAGTGCTACCTAATGGTGGATTATCAACTAATCCATAGATTCCACTTTACAACACTAGCTTTCCAGTTATCCCCTTTTGTCTTTACTAAAAAGCTCTCCAATATTTGGAGAGCTTTTATTTATTCTTAAAACAAAGATTAATTAGCTGGGGTTGGGCTAGCTTCTGTCGTTGTTGGCGGTTCCAAGTTATCAGCTGGAACATTCACTTTTTCTTCATCCCCAACTGTAGGTAATGGCTGAGGGGTTGTTAATGGCTCACTTGCTGGTTTCTTTTGCTCCAAAGTTTGCTGCTGTTGTTGTTTCAATTGCTCATTATATTTTTTAACCGCTTCCTCCAGTTCCTTTTTCCAAGTAGTCAATTCCTCATTGGCTTTCTCATAATCACTTGAATCAGCCGGGACCAACTTTACAGCTTGTTCCAATCTAGAGACTGCATCTTGCAATTTATTTTGTTTCTTAGCGGAATAAGCCCAATTGTACCAAGCATTGGCCATATCTGATTTGTCTTTCAACACTTCTTCAAAAGATCTTTCGGCCAGACTGTAATTTTCTGATCCATAAAATAGTGAACCCAACTCCATATTTATGTTTGGGTTAACTGGATCAAGTATTGCCGCCTGTTGATAAGATTGTACTGACCAATCCAAAGTATTATCTACCAAACCCACTAATGATTTATAAACTGATCCTAAGTTCAACCAATAAGCTGCTACATTTTTATCCAAATTAACTGCAGCCTGAGCTTCTCTCACCGCTTGTTGAACCAAAGTCGAAGCTTTTTGTTTATCTTCTTCAGCCATCTCTTCACCTTGTGGTACATTCAAAAAATTTTGAGCCAAAGCCAAATTTGTTTGAGCATAAACCGCTCGGTAATCAGCCAAATTAGGATTCATCCCAATTGACTTTATTTGGTAGTTATAAGCTCCACCGCCATCATTTTTACTGGTTGCCACCAAAGATTCTCTCCAATAATAATCACCCAAAACTGCTCTGGTCATCTTGTATCCACTAAAACCAGCTACAGCTAATAACAATACTGAGACTAAGTATGGCATTATATTAAAACCACCCTCACCCAAAGGCAAAGATAATTTCATCTCCTTAACTTCTCCCCATTCGCTTGCCATTACCCAAAATAACAAAACCAAAGTTAAAAAGTTTGGAGGCAAAACCAAGGTTAATAATCCCAACAAAACCACTTTTGCAAACCCTTTATCTTTTCTTTTTTTCCAAACCATCATCGCCATAACCAAAATCACCAACAAACCCACAATTCCTAATTCAGTCCAAAAATGAAGTATTCCGACTGATGAAATTCCAAAAGTATTTGACCAAAGCTTTGTCATATTAAAACTTGCTGGTCTAAACCTAGAAAAAGCTTCCACAAAATTGCCCAGACCAACACCAAAGATCGGATTATTCTTCAATGTTTCTACCGCAACCACCCAAGCTGTTGTTCCATCCACATAAACCCAACCAATTTTAACCAACTTATAAATATCCAAAAACATTATCAATCCAAAAAAGATAACCGCCAAAGACTCTTTGAAATATTCTCCAAATTCGGATTTTTCTTTTAGTTTCAAAACTAATTTCTTCACCCACTCAACTGACAAGAATAAGAACAAAATAACTTCTGCCAACATTGATCCAGTTATTGACCAGCCTTCAGTTATAGAAATTAAAGGTAATTCTTTTGGCCATAAAAAAGGCAATTTTGATGTTGGAATCATGAAAGCCGCCAAAGAAATTATTCCCACAACAACCGCTGATATTGACAAAAAATCAAATTGTTTTTTTGACTCTTCTTTACTTCTCACCTGCAGCCACAAGAAAAACCACATTACCAAACCCATAAAATTACCAATACCCAAAGACGAAGCAATTGATCTTGCTTGTCCCCCGGCAGTCATTCTAAAAAACGATACTACCGACCAAGCCAATAAAATTAAAATCCACCACAACCATTTACTGTATTTCACTGTAGCTGTTTTATCAGTTAACAAAGAAACTACCCACAACACCATCCCTAATACTCCACTCAAAAGCAAAAAACCGCTTTTCCCCAAACCAAAAACATCATAAATTATTGGTAAAAAGAAAAAAGGTAAAACCAATAATATTATTCGGGTATAGATCTTTAAAACTTTAGTCATACAAAAAGAGTAACAAAAGCAAAAAAAATAGACAACTTATCAAATCCCCTTTTCCCCGCATTATCTCTTCGCCAAATCCAAACCACCCTTCCCTAGGCAGAAAAATTAATAATTCTTCTTCTAACGTCTTTATTAGAAATTAGAAATTAGAAATTAGAAATTAGAAATTTTACTTAAGTACTGTCAACGGATTCAATTTTCCACCTGGACCAATTACCTCAAAATGTAAATGAGTTCCAGTTGAACGTCCAGTTGACCCCATCAGTCCCAGTTTCTGACCCTGAGTTACTCTTTGTCCAGCCTTAACTACCATCGAATTATTCAACATATGAGCGTACAAAGTTCTATAACCATTTCCATGATCAATAATCACATAATTACCATAACCACCAGCATTCCACCCCGCTGTCGTTACTGTTCCTCCTTGAGACGCTACGATATCTGGATTAGACCTATTAGCAATGTCCACCGCTTGGTGGTACCAATAATATTTTTGGGAAATATAACCGCTTGTTGGCCACATAAAGTTTCCTTCACCCACCACTCCTGGAATTGGAGCCACAGTTCTGGCTGCGTATCTGGTGGTATCTATCACTACTTCCTTAGGTTTAATCCCGTCTGGGATAATCAATTCCTGACCGGCACTCAAAGCAAATGTTTCATCATTAGCAAAAGTATTGAAAGGATAATCGATAATGTTTTGAGCATCAACTTGAAAATCTTTAGCAATGCTATAAATAGTTTCACCTCGCTTAACTATGTGTTTCACTCCCGACACTGGCAAAATTTTCAAAATTTGATTCACTTTAATTGCATCCACTGATTTTAAATTATTTTCCCAAATGATCGTATCCATATTTACCCCGAATTTTTGGGAAATACTCGAAACCGTATCTCCTTGTTGTACCCGATATTCAGTTGTTTCTCCTTTTGGTAAATTCGACACTAAAGTATTTGCTCCTGCTTTATTAGCTGCTGCCAACAGATAATTACTTCCGCTATTCTCGCTTCCCTCACTATTTATAACCAAATTCTCCAAAGTCCCTGAAAACAAAATTACTACAAAAAACAAAAAAGCCATACTTACATTGATAAAGCTTTGTGAAAATCTTCCCCTCTGACGATACATCAATTTCGATAATTGTACTTTTAACCAATCAGCCCAACCCAAAAAACCATTAAAAAAACTGGCCATAAAAACTCCCTCAAATCGGAGAAACTCAGAAATCAGTCTTAATTCTTCTTCTATCTTTTCTCTAAAATCAAACATTGTGTTTCTATTATACTAAACAGTCCCATTATTCCCAAATCTCCACTTATTTCTTCCCTATCTTCGCCATAAACTCTTCATTAGTTTTAGTTTT
>CAZNDF010000063.1:0-1727 GCA_964571775.1 uncultured Gammaproteobacteria bacterium
AATTACCACCAATCTTTAACTCTCAAAAAGAATCTTGACGCAGAAATCCTAGAAACAGGGCAGGGGAGTCAAAAAATTATTTTTGCTATCTCTACTGGGTTTATGAACCACTCCGGTGCTCCAGTCCAAAAAATTTCTCAATTCTACAAAATTAATCCATCAGACATTTACATTGTTCACGATGACCTTGATTTAGAGATAGGGGATTATCGTCTTCAGTTTGATCGTGGTCCGGCCGGCCATAACGGTATTAAGTCAGTTATTGAAAACTTAAACACTCAACAATTTCACCGTCTGCGTCTTGGTATTAGTAAACCAATCAACAATATCCCAGTAGAGGATTATGTTTTACAACCTTTTTCTCCAGCCGAATTAGATATAATTAAAAATCTGACCCCAAAAATTTTTGAAGAAATTAAAAAAAATATTAATGATTAAGACCAAATCTGGGCCGTTAGTTCAGTTGGTAGAACACTGCATTCGCATTGCAGAGATCGGGAGTTCGACCCTCCTACGGTCCACCAATTTCTGGGGTCAACCCGCCTCGACTCGCGTTGCTGATCGACACAAGGCAGGTTCCCAGTAGGTCCACCACTTTATGGTTAAACTTCTTAAATCAATTTCTAAATCTATTAAATCGGGTATCAAAAATGATCCAGAAATAACTCGTATCAAAAATAAGTATCCTAAACTAGTTTGCTTCCTCAAAAAAAGATTTGCCAAAGATCATAAACTCGGGCTTTACTTTACTATCGGAATTGCTATTACTTTAATTTTTACCTATCTCTTTTTTGGTATTGTCCGAGATTATATTGGTCAAGATAATTTAGTTCAGTTTGATCTTCGTGTCATTAATCTTTTCAAAACACTCCGCCACCCACAACTAAGTCAGCAAATGCTTTTTATTACTTATCTTGCCAAAGGGGAAGTTGTTGTTGTTGGTGTCCTAATTTCTTCATTAATTCTTTTCTTATTCAAAAGATGGCGACTCCTTTACACTTTATGGATTTCCGTTGGTATTGGGGAAATATTTGTTTGGATTATTAAAAATATTCTAGACAGACCTCGCCCACCATTAATTGATGCTTTAGTTGCTGAAACTAGTTATAGTTTTCCCAGTGGCCATACTTTTGTTGCCATTGCCTTCTATGGTCTATTGGCTTATTTTGTTATCCAATCTGAAAAAAATAAATTTTTAAAAGTAACCAGTTTTATTATTGGTCTAATTCTTATCACCTTAGTAGGTGTTTCTAGAATTTATTTAGGCGCTCACTGGCCATCAGATGTTTTTGCTAGCTTGGCTGTTGGAGCTGCTTGGTTAAGTATTATTGCCACCTCATTAAAGATTAAGAAGAAATTTAATCCACCCAAAAATATTCATTTTCATTTAAAAAAAACAACTATCATTCTCTACAGTATTTTTTTGATTATCCTTTGGATTGTTTTTGTCTTTTCTTTTTACTATACTCACCCACTTCAAAAGAAAGAAGTTGTTCCAGTTACCAAAACAATTATTGAGTCTAAAGATATTTCTAATAGATTATTTCAGGAATTACCAAAAGTCAGTGAATCTATTACATCTCTTCCCGCCGAACCCATAAACCTTATTGCTGTTGGGAGTAAAGACATTCTAGACAAAGCCTTCACTAATTCTGGTTGGTATTTATTGGACGGTCCTAGCGCCAAGTCTTATACCAAAATAGTTACTTCCATTATCTTTAAAAAGG
>CAZNDF010000063.1:1746-3515 GCA_964571775.1 uncultured Gammaproteobacteria bacterium
TCCTGTCTTTTGGGATACTCAACCAAACACTATTGGATATGGCAAGCCTACTTCAGAAAACTCCGTTAGTTCTCGACATCACATTCATTTTTGGGAGACAGATTTTATTACCACCGAAGGACAATTAATCTGGGTTGGAACTGCTCATTTTGATGAAGAAATCAAAAAGAAGTTTAATATTATTATGCCGTTTCACAGTACTGAATTGCTTGTCGATAATGAACGGGAACAAATAAAAACTGAGTTAGAAAAAAATGGATTTATAAAATCAGCTGAAAAAATTAATCTTACTGGACTACTTTACGGTAGTAAAAAAAGTAGCGGAAATAGTTTTTTGACTGATGGTCAGGCTTATATTTTGTACCTTCAATCACCAAATGAGAAAAGATAAACCAACCAGTATCTCCCTCCAACTAGAAAAATATAAAGAGACTATCGAAAAGCGTCAAAAATATGTCCATATGGAATACCAGGCCTATGGCCTTGAGTTAGCCAAAGAACTTGGCGATTGGAAAAACCGTTCCATTTATATTCGTATGTCCAAAAACATGGATCGAAAACTTTTAGAACAGGCGAGATACTTTGTCAAAGATCAAAACCCGGGGACAATTAAAACCCCTTACAAACTTTTTATGTGGAAACTTCGTCAACTAAGGGAAAACATCAAAAAAAACGTAGTATAATTAAAGCCAGTGGTATACTACCAATCTATATGTCATTTTTAAAGAAAAATTCTAAAAAAATCATTATTATCGCCATAATAATAGTCATTTCTGGCTTTGGTGTTTATCGAGCTAATGCTAAAACAAAAGCTTCAGATGTCACTAAATTTGACACCAAAAAAGAGACTGTAATCTCTATTAAAAAAGAAACTATCAAAGAAGAAATTACTTTAACTGGTTCAGTCGATGCAGCTTCCAAAGCCAATCTTCAGTTTCAAACCAGTGGTCAACTTGCTTGGGTTGGAGTTAAGGTAGGGGATAAGGTCAAAAAATATCAAGCTATCGCTTCGTTAAATAAAGAAATACTTAAAAAACAACTCCAAGCCGACTTCAACACTTATCGTTCAGCTTTGGCTACTTTTGATGATACTCAAGATGATTACAAAACCGAAAAAGATAATCTTACTTTAACCGACGATATGAAACGTATCTTGGTTAGATCTCAAAATACATTAAACAACTCAGTCATCAATTACGAAATTCAGGATTTAGCAATTAAATATGCCACTCTAGTTAGTCCAATTAATGGAGTGGTAACCGCCGTTGAACAACCAAATAGTGGGCTCAATATTACCCCCGCTTCTGCCACTTTTTCTATTATTGACCCCACCAGTATTTATTTTAAAGCCCAAATTGACCAAGAAGATGTTACTAAAGTTAAAGTTGGTGACAAAACAACTATTACTCTAGATAGTTTCCCAAAAGAAGAATTTAACTCAGAAGTTACATACATTTCATTTACTCCAATTTCTGGGCAAACTTCTACTGTTTATGAAATTAGATTTAAACTAGACAGTGATTCCAATCAAGATCTTAAATATCGTCTGGGCATGGAAGGGGACGCGACTATTTCTCTTCGCCAAATCAATGACACTTTCACTTTACCAATTGATGCTATCCACCAAGAAACCGAAACACCTTATGTTTTTGTAAAAAGTGACACTAATCAATTAGTCAAAAAAGAAATTAAGATTGGTATTGAAACCGACACTACTGTTGAAATTTTAGAAGGACTTTCAGAAAATGATCAAGTCGTCATCTCCAAAT
>CAZNDF010000064.1:0-3515 GCA_964571775.1 uncultured Gammaproteobacteria bacterium
CTAATGTTTTATGGTTCAATCAAATTGGTTTAGAAGATGTTAATGTTGTAGGAGGTAAGGGTGGCAATTTAGGTGAAATGTATAATCTTGGTATTCCTATTCCTAATGGTTTTGTGGTTACTTCGCATGCTTATTTTCAGTTTGTTGAAGAAAATAAATTAAAACCTCTCATTCAAGCTATTCTCAAGACTACCAACGTCGATCAACCTGATCAACTCCAAGATGCATCAAAAAAAATTCGTGCCTTAATTCGCAAAACTCCTGTAAGTGAATCACTATCATTAGAAATTATGAAAGCCTACAAAAAACTTTCTGGTTTTGGTGGCCTCAAAAGTGTCCCTGTCGCTGTTAGAACTTCCGCCACTGCAGAAGACTCGGCCGATGCTTCATTTGCTGGTCAAGGAGACACCTTTTTAAATGTTATTGGTGAAGTCAATGTCATCAATCGAGTCCGCGATTGTTGGTCTAGTTTATTTACCTCCAGATCCATTTTTTACCAAGTAAAAAAACACTACGACCACTTTAAAATTGGTGTGGCCGTTCCAGTTCAAAAACTCATCAACTCAGAAATTTCCGGAATCATGTTTACTGCCAATCCAGTAACTAATGCCAAAAATGAAATCATTGTCGAAACAATTTGGGGACTAGGTGAATATATTGTCCAAGGGAAAATCACTCCAGATCAACATGTAATTGATAAAAATACCTGGAAATTAATTTCTGAAAATCATGTTTCTCAAGGTGTCCAACTAATCAAAGGCAAAGACGAAACCAAAGAATCTCCAGTTCCAAAAACCAAAAGAAATAAGAAAAAAATTGATCAATCAATGGCTTTAAAAATTGCCAAGATTGGCCAAAGACTTCACAACCACTATGGTAAGCCTCAAGATGTCGAATTTGCTATTGATAGAGGGAAGCTCTATATAGTTCAAACCCGCCCTATTACTACTATTGAAAGTAACCAAAAGAAACTAGATGACCAAACGCAAACAATAGATAAAGCACCTGATCTCACTGGTGAACCAGCTAGTCCAGGCACATCAACTGGTACTGTTGTTATTATTAATAATCCCAAAGAAATTACCCGAGCTCAAAAAGGTCATATTCTAGTCACCACCATGACTAGCCCAGATTTTGTTCCTGCCATGAAAAAAGTCAACGGTATTATCACTGACAAAGGCGGTCAAACTTCACACGCTGCCATTGTTAGCCGAGAACTTGGTGTACCTTGTGTTGTTGGTACCAAAACCGCCACCAAAGTTTTTAAAGAAGGAGATATTGTCACTATCAACGGAACTACCGGACAAGTATGGAAAGGGGATTTAGTCGGCAATAAAAATTCTAATTCCCAAACAAAAGTCACTAATCAAAAATCAAACCAAAAAACCGCTACTAAAATTTATGTAAACTTAGGTGAACCCGATCTCGCCAAAACCATTGCCGAACGTAACGTTGATGGTATTGGTCTACTCCGAGCCGAATTTATGATGGCCAATATCGGAATGCATCCTAAATATATGATTGCTCAGGGACGTCAGAAAGAATTTACTCTCGAACTTGCCAAAGATTTACTCAAATTTTGTAAGGCCTTTAGTCCTCGACCTGTAATTTACCGAGCTACTGATTTTAAAACCAATGAATATCGCCATCTTAAATGGGGTAAATTGTATGAGCCAGAAGAATCAAATCCGATGCTAGGCTTTCGAGGGGCTTCTCGTTATATCAGCTCTCCTGATGTTTTTAATATGGAGCTTGAAGCCATAAAAATGGTCCGCAATAAATATGGCTACAAAAATATTTGGCTAATGATTCCTTTTGTCCGAACTCCACAAGAGCTTTCTCAAGTAAAAAAAATTGTCACAGATGCTGGTTTACTTCGTTCTCCATCATTTAAATTTTTAATGATGACTGAAATTCCTAGTAATGTCATTTTGCTAGATAAATTCATTGATGTTGGCATCGATGGTATTTCTATTGGGAGCAATGATTTGACCATGCTTACCTTAGGGCTTGACCGAGACAACGGTGAAGTGGCCAAAAGCTTTAACGAAATGGATCCCGCCGTCCTTTGGTCACTCAAAAGACTAGTTACAAAAGCTAAAAAACGTGGAATTATGTGTTCTATTTGTGGCCAAGCTCCAAGTAATTATCCAGAACTAGTGGAAAAATTAGTTAAATGGGGAGCTACTAGTATCTCTGTTAGTCCTGATGCTATTGATGCGACCAGAGAAGTTGTTGCTTGGGCAGAAAAAAAGAAAATTACTCAAAAATAACTACAATTTCGCCTTTGATATTTTTAGATTTAATTTTATCAAAAATCTCACTAGCTTTGCCGGTCATTACTTCTTCAAACTTTTTAGTCATTTCTCGACATATTGAAACTTCAGTATCATCGCCATAAATAGTCCTAAGTTCTTCGATTAACTTAACTAGTCTAAAAGGAGATTCGTACACAATTTTCGCTCCATCAAAAACTTTATATTTTCCCAAAACTTTTTTTCTCTCTCCTGATTTTTTAGGTAAAAACCCTAAGAAGGAAAATCTACCACTAGCAATTCCCGATAAAACCAAGGCGTTAATTACTGCACTTGGGCCAGGAATTGAAGTGATTTTATAACCTAATTTTTGGCATTTCTTGACCAACTTATAACCCGGATCAGACACAATTGGAGTACCAGCATCAGTCACCAAACCCACACCTCTACCCTCATCCAAAAGTTTTATAACTTCAGGAATTTTTTGCTCTTCCACTTCATCATAAAAAGAAATTAGTTTTGGTTTATTTTTGATAGCCAAATTAGCCAACATCAAACCTGTATTTCTCGTATCTTCACATAATAAGTATTCTACGTTTTCCAAAGCTTCCAGGGCTCTTAATGTAATATCCTTCAAGTTTCCAATTGGTGTAGCAATTATATAAAGCATTTAATTGAATTGTCTAATAACTGCCACTACTTTACCACGAATCTCTACATCAGTTACATAAATAGGGGACATAGTGGAATTTGCTGGTTGGAGTCTAATCCTAGTTGCCTCTTTATAGAACCTTTTAAGAGTTGCAAAGCCATTTCTAAGCACCGCCACCACAATATCACCATTGTAAGCACTCTGTTGTTCCTTGACCACTACGTAATCACCATTTAGTATTCCATCATCAATCATAGAATCACCTTTAGCTTGAAGCACGAAAGATTTGTCTCCCGCTTTTATCAAACTACTGTTAACAGCTAAAGTTGCATTTGGGTCAGTATAAGGTTCAATTGGTTCACCACAAGCAATAAATCCCAAAACTGGCAGTTCTACCATAGACGCCATCATGGCTTTTTCTTCAGTTTCTTTTTGCAATAATTCAATTCCTCTTACTGCTCCTCGATAACGCCGGATTAGTCCTTTCTTCTCTAAAACAGCTAAGTGTTCATGAACCGTTGATAAAGATGATAAACCCAATTCTTGGGCGATTTCAGTTAATGTTGGAGCGCACCCATATTTATCAATATTTTCTTCAATATAATCCA
>CAZNDF010000065.1:0-3418 GCA_964571775.1 uncultured Gammaproteobacteria bacterium
CAAATCTCAACACATCTGGATGATCAATACTAAGCATTCCCATATTAGCTCCACGTCTCACTCCACCCTGTTTAATTTGGGCTGTCACATCGTTATAAGCCTGCATAAAGCTTACTGGACCTACAGTTGTTCCCCCACTCGATTTAATATAATCTCCACTTGGTCGCAATCTTGAAAAAGAAAAACCAGTTCCACCACCGCTTTTATGGATTAATGCCATATTTGACATTGTTTCCAAAATTGACTCCATTGAATCTTCTACTGGCAATACAAAGCAAGCCGATAATTGTTGTCTGGCTTTCCCTGCATTTACCAAACATGGAGTATTTGGTAAAAATTTTTGTTCCGCCATTAGGCTATAAAAATCCTTAGCTAGATTTTCCGCCTCAATTTCAGTTTTACTAAAACCCAAATCACCCTTAGCTACGTTGCTAGAAACCCGCCAAAAAATATCTTTTACTTTCTCTATTGGTTTACCTTCTTCATTTTTTTGAGAATATCTCGTCTCTGCAATATATCGAGCGTTATCCGACAATTGCGGTTCCATTAAGTCTTGATTATTAATATTCTGGCGAAGATCTGTATCTGTCATTTTTGCTTAAAGTCAACTAATAATTTTTTGAATTCATCAATACTGTCTAGGTCTAAATAAACACTGGCAAACCTAACATAAGCCATTGGGTCTATTCCTTTAAGCTTTTCCATAATCATTTTGCCAATTTCTCGAGAAGGGATCTCGACACTGTTCCAGTTCAAAAGTTTCATCTCTATTTCATCAATCATTTTTTCTCTTTCTTCACTACTAATCCGCCAACAAGCCTTTTCAAAACATTTTTCCAATTTACCTCTCGAGTAACTCTCCACTTTGCCGCTTTTTTTAATTACTTTCAGTTCTATATTTTCTATCCTTTCATAGGTTGTGAATCTTTTTTCACATTTGACACATTCTCGTCTTCTTCGAGTCGCTTTTCCTTCCTCAGCTTCACGACTTTCCAAAACGTTCGATTCATCAAACCCACAATATGGACAAATCATATTTTTATCTGAATATTTCAGCAAATTTTAAACTTTTAATAAAACACTAATTCTAGTGGATGAACAAGATAATACACGCTACCAATAGATACGGTCAACACCTCTAATATGTTACAAACTATCTCAGTTTTTTTTTCTACAATTATTCTGCGGGAAAAGAAAAAATTATAATTTTTATTTAATCCTGATTATTCAGCTTCCTGATATAATACACACATGCAAAAAGTCATTAAATTTTTAAAAGAAGTCGCCGTTGAGTTCAAGAACATCACTTGGCCCAAAAAAGACACTTTAATTCAGCTCACGGTTGTGGTAATATCAATCTCGATTATCATTTCCCTTATCTTAGGTGGTTTTGATTATATTTTTACCCAGTCAATTGGACTTGTTGGTAATCTAAAAAATCAACCTTCTACCCCAACGGAAACACAATCATTAGAAAATTCAACTATACCGTTGCCGACAGCCGCTTCTACTGCCGGAGAAATTAAAAAATAAAATTATGCCTAAAACTTCAACAAAGACTAACCAAAAAGAGTTTCTTTTTAAACTCTCTTCTTATGAACCGTCATTTGATGCCGCTTGGTATGTCATCAACACCTATTCTGGTCACGAATACAAAGTTATTGAAGCTCTCAAAACTCGTATCAAAACCATGGGTCTCGAAGATCAAATTTTTCAAGCTATCATTCCTATTCAATCAAAAATGGTTATCCGTCGTGGTCAAAAAGTTAAATCTCAAGAAAAAACTTTCCCTGGTTATGTCTTAATCCAAATGTCTTTAAGTGATGATTCTTGGGTTACTGTCCGTACTACTCAAGGCGTCACTGGATTTATTGGTATTGACAACAACAAACCTCAAGCTATTTCTCAAGCCGAAGTCGATCGAATTTTAAATACTACCGAAGAAGACAAACCAAAATATGAAACTCCTTTCTCTGTTGGAGATATCGTCAAAGTCACCAATGGTCCATTTGCTGATTTTATTGGTACTATTGATACTATCGACCAAGAAAAAGGTAAAATCCGCGTTCTTGTTTCTTTCTTTGAACGAGAAACCCCAGTCGAACTCGACTTTTTACAAGTTACCAAAGAATTATAATTTGGAGCCAAATAATTTTGGGCTTCTCTCCAAACTTTCACTTTATAACTTTAAAACTTTATAACTTTATAAACTAACTTAATATGGCAAAAAAAATTAAAGCAATCGTCAAAATCGCTATTCAGGCAGGTTCAGCTAATCCAGCTCCTCCAGTTGGTACTGCTCTTGGTCCTCATGGTATTAAAATCATGGACTTCTGTAATGAATTCAATGAAAAAACCAAAGATCAACGAGGTTCAGTTATCCCCGCTCTTGTCACTATCTACGAAGATCGATCTTTTGAATTTATTCTCAAAAAACCTCCAGTTTCTGACATGATTAAAAAAATGTCTGGTATTTCCAAAGGTACTGGTACCGCTGGAAAAGAAAAAGTCGGTAAGCTCACTATGGCTCAAGTTGAAGAAATCGCCAAAAATAAACTTCCTGATTTAAATACTCAAGACATTGAAGCTGCCAAACGTTCTGTTATCGGCACTGCCAAATCAATGGGTGTTGAAATTGTTAATTAAAATTATTAATTAAATAAACAAATTATGAGCAAAACCTCACAAGAAAATAAGGCTAAAAAAGCCCAACAAGAATCTAGTGTGGAAGTTCTGAGCAATGTCGAAGAACAAAAGGCCGTAACCGAAGAAAACACTGTAGTCGAAGAAACTCCAGTTGAATCAGAAGGAACCGCTGAATCCCACAAAATTAAAACCGCCAAAGTTCGTGGCAAAAAATACCAAGCCGTCAAGAAAAAAATCGACGTCACCAAATATTATTCTCTCAAAGACGCAGTTAAACTCGTCCAAGAAACTTCTTTATCCAAATTTGAAGGTAAAGTTGAAGCCCATGTCACTATTTTTGATATTGGCAACGTTGGTGAAATCACTTTCCCTCACTTAGAAACTGCTAGTAAAAAAATCGTTATCCTTAACGACACTATTCTTGCTGAAATTAAAGAAGGAAAAGTTAATTTTGACATTGTCATTGCTACTCCAGCTACCATGCCAAAATTATTACCATTTGCTCGTATTTTAGGTCCAAAAGGTCTTATGCCAAATCCTAAAAATGGTACTCTCACCGATGATCCAGAAGCTGCTGTTAAGCGTCTTTCAGTCGCTAAGACTATGATAAGAACTGAAAAGAAAGCTCCTGTTGTTCATATTGTTGTTGGTAAAGTTTCTCAACCTATTGACGAATTAGCTGAAAATATCAGCGAACTTATCAAAGTTGTCAAATCCAACAAAATCAAGAAATTGGCTCTTTGTGCTACTATGGGCCCATGTGTCAAAGTTG
>CAZNDF010000066.1:0-3140 GCA_964571775.1 uncultured Gammaproteobacteria bacterium
CTGGATTAGCTTTCCGCCGTCAATTTATTAACATTCCTTTCCATCCCGACATCTTCCCTTGCCATATTTACCCATTTGCTGATATTTTCAAAAACCATCCAATTGTTTTTCTCAAAGATTATACTATTGCTGTCCGTATCAGCAGCAGCCAAACCCGAAGCTTATCCTCAATCTACAATAAATCACCATTGTTAAGTTGGGTTCAAATGGTTAAATCTATTTATTCCGAGCCAAAATATAAACCAATCCAAAAATTCCTCATCAAGGACTTTATTACCAAAAATTATGTTGGGCTAGTTCAAATCAAAAACTACGCCAAATACCAGTACCTCTTTAGAGAGATCTTTTATCTCCTCAAATTTAATTGGAGAAACATTTTTTCCTTTCCTTTCTGGTTTTTCTCTATCGGCTGCATCTTTACTCCACCATCAATCCTGATTCCTCTCGTCGATTGGTACAAAAATAAAATTTACGCCAGATCTTTAATTAATATAAAATTTAGTTACAACATATAACCATGTACCGCTTATTTTTGTTTTTTTGCCAAATATATACCTTTTTTATAAAAAAAAGTTTTCAATCTTTTGGCAAAGGCTCAATCATAAAACCATTTCTCAACCTTTCTCATCCAGAATTTATTAGTCTAGGTAAAAATGTTAACGTTGGAAGTTCATGCCGCATCACTGTTAGCACTGACTTTAATGGTTTAAAAACCCAAAGCAAAACTAAAACCAAAATTAAAATTGGCGACCATGTTGATATTGGTAACAATACTTTTATTAGTGCTAATAACGACATTCAAATAGGGGATCACGTTATTATGGCGCCATCCGTTTTTATTACTGACCACGACCATGGATTTTTTGATACCACCAAAAATTTACATCAACAACCACTTACCGAAAATGGTCACACCAAAATATGCGACAATGTCTTTTTGGGAGTCAAATGCAGTATTCTCAAAAACGTCACTGTTGGAACTCATTCTGTCGTTGGTGCTAATTCCGTTGTTACCAAAGATATTCCTCCTTATTCAATTGTTGCCGGTAATCCAGCTAAAATTATCAAAAAAATAAAATGAAAATACTTCGTCAACTAAAAAATTTGATAGAAACAAATCGATTCCTTTCCTTGTGTTTTGATTTCGTCGCCTCAACCAAAATTTATCAAAAATTTATCAAAACCAAAATCGACCAATCTATTATTGATCTCAAGAAAAACAAAAACTACAATATCATTATCGAAACCACTAATTTTTGTAATGCCAAATGTATTATGTGCCCTCACACTAGTATGAAACGTTCCCAAAAAATTATGGACGACAAGACTTTTTATAAAATTATCACTCAGTTAGAAATTGAAAAAATAAATCCTCAAGCATTTATTCTCAATGGTTTTGGAGAACCACTTATTGACCCCAAAATAATTGACAGAATCAAAATTATAAAAAATAAATTTCCTCATTCCAAAGTAAAATTTTATTCAAACCTCAACCTGGCCTCCAAAAAAATAATTA
Source organism: uncultured Gammaproteobacteria bacterium (assembly GCA_964571775.1). Lineage (GTDB taxonomy): Bacteria > Patescibacteriota > Microgenomatia > UBA12405 > UBA12405 > WARW01. The sequence continues at coordinate 1,517 of CAZNDF010000066.1, forward strand.
AGGGACTTATCAAATCTAATCTTGACGAAATCAATATCAGTCTTAATGGCTACAATCGTCAAAATTATCAAAAGGTGATGAAGATAGATTATTTAAAAACTATCAACAATCTCAAAAGTCTCATCAAAACTAAAAAAGAAAATAATTCTCAACTCAAAATTAGGCTATCCATGACACTAGTAAAGCACAATGAAAAATCAGCCACAAAATTTATCAAAAAATGGGAAAAAGTTGTCGACTCGGTCAGTGTCAACAAAGTCCATAATTACAACAATAGCGTCAAAGACAGCAGTAATAAATTCAAAATTAATTTTCAAAAAACAGCTTTCCCTTGTAAATATATTTGGGACACCATTACTTTTGATGTTGATGGAGAAGTTGTTTTGTGTTGTCTAGACTATGAATCAAAATATACTTTTGGAAAAATTGAAACAGACCCAATTCTAAAATCGTTTTATTCTTCAAAATTAGAAGCCATCCGAAAGAAACATCTTTCTGTCCAATTGAAAGACATTGAAATCTGCCGACATTGTTATACTCCCTACAAAAATGGGGTAGAGTGGTTAGTTAAAAAACTTTATTAAATATGAACTTAACTTTCTTGTATCCTATTTTTCACAAACTAGATTACTGTCTTCAAAAAGAATTAAAAGACTGCACTTCTGTCCTCGATCTTGGCTGTGGCCCTTCATCACCTTTAAAAAATATCAAAAACATTAAATATAGTGTCGGAGTAGAACTTTTTAAACCATACTTAGAACTATCTAAATCTCAAAAAATTCATCACAAATATTTACAAAAAAATATTCTGGATGTTGATTTCCCTAAAAACAGTTTTGACGTTGTAATTCTAATCGAAGTCCTTGAACATCTCTCTCAAGAAGACGGATTTAAAATAATTAAATTAGCTAATAAGTGGGCCAAAAAGAAGATTATTATCAGTACTCCAAATCAATACTTTCCTATGGGGAAAGTCGATTCAAACCCCTACCAAGAACACAAATCTGGTTGGTCGCAACCACAACTAAAAAAATTAGGTTTCAAAGTTAATGGAGTTAGCGGCCTTAAAATTTTTTATAAAGAAGAAAATCATATTGATAGTCTAGTTTTTCCTAAACCATACGAAAATATCAAATTTAAACCCAAAATAGTTTTTTATTTTATCAATGCTTTTTGTCAAATATTTAATTATTACTTTCCTAAATTTTCTTTTGGTTTATTCGCTGTCAAAAATAAAGTATGAAACCAAAAAAAATTACTTTTCTTTTTAACCAATTAACCTTGCCTGAATTATGTACCGGCGGAGAAATTCGTGGTTATACTATTGCTAGTTTTTTTAAAAACGACAAAAAATTTAATGTCGAAATTATTACCTCAGAAATAGGGTCAAAATCATTTTCTAGTTTTAAAAAGAAAATTATTGGTCGCCAGTCATTCGAAAAATATCTTAACCACCAAACACTCTTTTCTTCGTTCATTTTGTTCTTTACTCGAACTATTGAATCTCTTTTTAAATTATCTTTTTTCAAAACTGATATTGTCTATTCTACTGGTGATTTTTTTTGTAACACTATTCCTGTTTTTTTTACTAAAATTATTCACCCACAAACCAAAGCTATCGTTT
>CAZNDF010000067.1:0-3130 GCA_964571775.1 uncultured Gammaproteobacteria bacterium
CCAATTATGACGGTCCAAACTATATGGTTATTGCCAAATGTGGCTACAACAAAGACTGTATCGGCCCTAATTTCTCTCTACCTCTTCCGTTAGAATATTACCCAGCCCATTTTCCTGGATACCCAGCTTTAATTAAATTCTTCAATAATTTTACAACTGGTCCAAAGGCAATGATTTTTTCCACCCTTTTGGGTTCAATCTTCTTAAGTCTTGTTTTATTTGAATTCCTTAAACTTTATCTTAAAGAGAAAAGAGCTTTTTGGTTAACCATTGTTTTTTTGTTTTTCCCGGCTAGATTTTTTGTTCTACGCCAAGTAGGTGCCCCAGAAACTTGGTTTTTAGCTACTACTATTGCTTCAATATACTTTTTCAAAAAGGACAAAATTTGGATTTCAGCTATATTCGCCGCCTTAGCTCAAAGCTTCAAAACCCCAGCTATCTTACTTCTAGTTGCTTACGGAATTATTGCTCTTCATGATTGGGTTGTTAACAAGAAATTTTTACCCGTTTTAAAAAAACATTTTCCTTTTATTTTAGTCCCGATTACTATTCTTTTTACTTTTTACCTTTATTATCTCCAGACTGGCAATCCTATGGCTTATTTTCAAAGTGGGGATAACTTCCATTTGAATTTCCTTCCTTATTTAGTTTTTATTAGTACCAAATCTTGGATTAATACAATTTGGTTGGAAGATATTATTTATATTTTCCTCTTTGCTATTTATGGCGTTTATCGACTAGTAAAAAAATATAAATTCGATATCACCGCTATTTATCCTTTAGTTTTTACCTTAGCCACTTTATTAGTGGCTCATCGCGATATTAGTCGCTATATTGCTCCAGTTTACCCTTTCTTACTCCTCGCTTATCAAAAACCTCTTAATCGTCGTTCTATTAAAACAATACTAATAATTCTTATTCCAGCTATTGTTTTATATGCTATTAATTTTGTTTGTGGCAATATTGCTCCTATTTCTGACTGGACCAACTATCTCTAAGAGATATAAAATTTCCCATCTTCTTCAGTCAAAAGATCTTTCATTAGCATCATTGATAAATTAGTTGATATTTCTGTAATACTCTTTTTGGTTATTTGGCAGATTTCATCTACTGTCATAGCCTCCACCTCCAGCAGATCAATAATTGTTTTCTCTATCCCATTTAAATCACTGTAATCTTTAAATAACGTTTCTTGTTCTGGGAAACTTATTTTATCCTCAAAAATATCCAAAGGCACATTTACCATCCTGGCTGCTCCAGTTTTGATCAACCAATTTGTTCCTTCTGATGTTTTTGAATTTATTTGTCCTGGAACTGCTAATAATAATCTCTTTTGTTCCAAGGCTAGTTTTGCTGTAATCAAACTACCCGACTTAATTCCGGCTTCAATTACTATTACTCCAACAGTAGATAAACCTGACACTATTCTGTTTCGTTGAGGAAAACTCCAGTTTGTTGCTTTAAAATCTGGTTCATATTCTGAAATTATCATTCCTCCAGTCTCCAAAATTCTAGTATATAAATTGTCGTTATCTTTGGGATAACTTTCGTTTAGTCCACTTCCCAAAACAGCGATTGTTTTACCTCCATATTCCAAACATTTCCAATGAGCTTCACTATCTACTCCATACATAAATCCAGAGACTACAGTTGTTTTTCTTTTAACTATCTCTGGCATAATTTTTTCCACCACATCTTTACCATACCGACTAATTTGTCTACTGCCCACTATTGCCACCACTTTTTCAAAAATTTCTTTTTGCCATTCCCCACGATAATACAATTTATCTGGACACTTCTTAATACTTTTTAAGCTTTCAGGAAAATTATCTTTTTCAACTATTTTTATCGGCCAACTCTTCCATTCATTCATAATCAGTATAAATTTTCGTAATGTTGTATTCTTTGAATTGAATTATCTTCGTTCAAAACTATGCAAACTGCATCAATTCTGTATTTTTTATATTGTTGAACCATAGGGGATTCTAATATCAAAAAAGATTCCGCTGTCCTTTTCACTTGAGACAGTTTCTTTTTTGAGATCATTTCCTCTGGGCTTCCAAATTTATCTCCTATTTTTAATTTTACTTCCACAAACACCAACCAATCTTTATCCGTCATAATCAAATCTATTTCCCCTAAATTGTTTGAATAATTTGATTCAATCAAATTAAAACCTTTTTGAATCAAAAGATCTCTAGCAATTTGTTCGCCCTCCTTACCTTTATTATAATTTTGTACTTTATTATTAATCATTAGATATTAGAAATTTTTATTTAATCTTCGTTTCTCAGTCTATATTGCAATGCTTCAGCAATATGGCTCGATTTTATTTCATCACTCTTATTTAGATCGGCAATTGTTCGTGCTACTTTAATCAGCCTAAAATAAACCCTTGCTGATAAATTAAACTTATCCACCGCCTGTTTCAATAATAAATTAGCCTCACTTGATAAATTAGCAAACTCTTTCAAGTGTCGATTCTTCATATCAGCATTACTATGGATATGATTTAAATTTTTAAACCTTTCAGTCTGAATTTCTCTCGCTTCTATTACTCTTTTTTTAATTATCTCTGACTTTTCATTATTATTAATTTCATTTTTATCAATCATCAAATTATTCACATCAACAGCTGGTACAGTTAAATGTAAATCAATCCTGTCCATTATTGGCCCTGATAATTTTTTACGATAATTCAAAATTTGAAAACTGCTACACTTACACTCTTTTTTTGGATCGTTAAGATATCCACACGGGCAAGGATTTGCAGCTGCTATCAACATAAGCTGAGCTGGAAAAGTAACTGATCCTGCCGCTCGGGAAATGTTTACTAATCCATCTTCTAATGGTTGTCTTAATGCTTCCAAAGAATTTCTTCCAAATTCAGGGAATTCATCCAAAAATAGTACTCCTCGATGAGACAATGAAACCTCTCCTGGACGGGGATTGCTGCCGCCACCGATCAATCCAACCTGAGAAGTCGTATGATGTGGTGATCTAAATGGCCTTTGTCGAATCAAAGATCCTCCTGGTGGAATATTTCCAGTAATTGAATAAATCTTGGTCACCTCCAAACTTTCTTTTTCAGTTAAATTTGGCAAAATTCCCGACATGGCTCTAGCCAACA
>CAZNDF010000068.1:0-3065 GCA_964571775.1 uncultured Gammaproteobacteria bacterium
CTCCTGTTATCAATAAAATTGATCATAAAAAAACCATCGAATAATCTCTTTAAAATCCTTATCCTAATCCTGTTAGCTTTCGCTATCTATTTTAATCTTCGTTATCTCAAACTCATTAATCTCGACTTCTGGTGGCAAAACATTTCTTAAGTTTATGAAAAAATTTCTTCTTTTCTCTTTTTTTATATTTCTTTCTCTACTACTGCGAATTATTATCTCCATTAACATTATCCCTCAAGGAGACGTTCTTGTTCATCAAGAGTGGGGGAGTTTTTTGTATCACCAAGGCCTCGCTGGATCATATTTTTCTCAAGGATGGACATATACTCCACCAACCCAACCCCCTCTAATGATGATGTCTTATTTTGTTTCTCATTTAATTTATGAAAATCGCAACATTTTTTCACTACTTCACAACTACACCAAGATTCCACCCGCCTTCATTTTAATTGGTTTCCAAAAATATGGTGAAATTTTGACTCTCAGAATTTGGGAGTTTTTGGGAACCCTAACCATAGCTCTATTTCTTTATTTTAATTATTCAAAAACTCATTCTTTCAAAAAAAGATTACTAATTTTTCTTGCCATAATTTTCAATCCTATTTCGATTTTTATTAATTCCGTTTGGGGTCAAAACGATATTCTGCCCACCAGCTTTCTTTATCTATCATTTATTTCGTTGTTTTCTTCTTTCAGTGTTCTTAGCCCAGCAATTTTTACCTTAGGTGTATTATTTAAACCTACTATTGCTGTTATTTCTCCTTTGTATCTTATTGTTTATCTATATCTCTTAAGAAAACAAAGTTTAAAAAACAACTTATCAAAAACAATTTTGGTTATCTGCTCAGTCCTTCTTATTGTTTTTGTTTCTTTTAAACCATTCATCCCTCTCGAAACAAAGCCGCTCGGGTATATTTCCGATATTGTTAATCATCGTATCAGTACTTCTTCTAAGGGCCTTAAATTAGCCTCAGTTTCTGCTTTCAATATATATTCCCTTATTTTCAATATCGATCAAACATACGCCACCAATGACAAATCATTTATCCAATTAGCCGACATTAGCAGTATTTTATTTGTTGTTATTAATATATTTTTTATTACCAAACTTATTCGATCCAAAAAAATCACCTTCAATCACACTTTATTCTCGATATTCTTTATCTCTCAGGGATCGTTTTTGTTTATGACCAATATGCTTGACCGATATTTTATTCCTGCTTTTTTAGCCTCAGTAGTTATCGCTATAATCTATTGGAAAAAGTTTGGTTGGCTTATGATTGTCCAACAAATAATTTGGATTACTAACCTTATTTATGCCTATTATTATCGAGTTAATGAACCTATCAATCATCTCTTTAGAGATAATAATTTTCTTATAATTAGATTAATTTCTTTAATTAGTATTCTTGTCTTTATTTGCCTTTTTCAGCGATATCAAAAATATCTTTCCGTAAATAAACAAATTGATTAACGATAAAATCTTTGGCACTAATTGATCAGCCCAAGCAAAAACAATTTTTATTCCATCAAGTTGTTGTGGCACCGAAAAAACATAAAACATACTCAAGAAATAAATTGAGGATAAAATAACAAAATATTTCCAATATTCTTTTTTATATATCGAATAAAATAATAGCGATACTATAGCAAAAAACGAATATCTTTCATGCATCCCTGTCATAAACAACCAACCTCCAAATCCAATGGTAAAAATCGACAAAAACACCGTCTCTAGCTTTTTATATTTTACTAATCTAAAAGACAGCAAAGACACCACGCCCAACAAAATCCAACCCCATGTTTTTGCTGTTAAAAACAAATATTTCGTCGTTTCAAATCCGACCTTACTTGGAAAAGGAAAAAACAAATACCAAAAGTTAAATGAATTTTGATTAATCAAACCTTCACTAGTATTCAATCTTTTTGCCAACAAAAAAAATAAATCCATAATTTTTCCAGCGTTAAACCAAGTCACCGTCCAAACACTAAAAATTCCAGCCAATAAACCACCAAGTATTAAATTCCTCCATGGTTGCTTTTGTTTAAACCACACCACCAAAAACAAAGGTGCCAAAATCACACAATTCGGTTTTAAATTGATGGCAATAGCATAAAGCAACGGAGCCCAAATTGAACGTTTAGTAGTCAGTAATACAAAAGAAATTATCAAAAATAAAAATGACAATTGATCAGATTGACCCCAAACTGCCGATAAATACCATGAAAATGGCAACAATAAATAAGCCAGCACAAATTTTTTCCAGTCAACTTTCTTGAGTTTACATATTTTATAAATCACCCAAGCCACCAATAAATCAGCCAAAACCATAATTTGTTTAATCACAATAATTACCCCCAACAAATACTCCGTGTTTTCATATCTTGCTGTCCCAAACCATTTTGAAAAATTAAAAAGCCACAAAAATTTTGTTGGTGCCAGTCTATTAAGAGCAATAAAATTACCCAAATTAGATAACAACATCATCAAAAAAGAGTGTGTTTTGTAAGCCAAAAAATATACCGAACTAATTAAAGGTGGGTGATTTGGCCAAATGCAAGCCCAAACATTCCAGTTATACAAACCTTTTGGACTATCATTCACATACATCCATTTGCCCCATTCAGTTTGAACTCTAATATCGCTATGCGCCGGCAAAAACGACATCCCAAATCTCATTAATATCAAGAAAAATATTAAAATTAACACCCCTTTGTTATCCAATATCCATTTTTTCATACCTCATTATAACGAATCCCGCTTCTCTAAAAAATGACCATTTTTTAGTGTAAAATGAAGACATAAAGCTAGAGCCATGTTCAAATGAAACATAAAAGTAAAATTATATTACTGATAATAATCAGTATTGCCGTTGTTTTGAGGTTTTATCGTTTAGGATCTCTTCCATATTCCCTTAATGGCGACGAAAAAGCCTTTGGGTACTACGCTTGGTCAATCTCTCACCACCAAACCGATGAGTATGGCAATAAATTCCCCTTATACTTCCCTTCAATAGGTGACTATAAATACCCTGTCTACACTTATTTATCTGCTCCATTCTCAT
>CAZNDF010000069.1:0-2978 GCA_964571775.1 uncultured Gammaproteobacteria bacterium
CTCGAAAGCGTGTGGGCGAAAGTCCGCAGAGGTTCAAATCCTCTACCCTCCGCCAGAGAGTGCTTAATTGATTGATATAATTGTTGGTGATTAAAAACAGGAAACGAATATTTGTTTTGGGTCTTTTCTTTTTGTTAATATCAACATTAATTTATAGATCGGATATGTGTTGTATGTTTAGTGCTTCGAGATATTACGGTTGGCCAAATTCTTTTATTCTAGTCAATAAAACAACAGAATCTTTTGATGAAGCAAAAAAAGTTGACACAGAAAATTTTGTTAATCTAATAAAAAGTGGTTGGAAAGTTAGTTTTAGAGCAAACGAGTTTGGTCAATACGGATTAAGTTCTATAGCATTATTAAATTTAGGTGTTAATTGTATATTATCTGTATTACTAGCTTTTTTGGTATTGAATATGTTTCGTTATTAGTGTCATTTTTTATAATGATGAAAAACTAGTTAAGCAATTTGATAAAATCGCTTATGAATAAAAAATTTTTGATAATTTTTGTTGGATTAATTATTTTAATAGTTGTGTTTACGGTGGTTTTGAAAGAAGGATTTAAAAAGACGACAGAAACGACAAAACAAACGATTTCTTCTGAAGTAAAGAATAATTCAGATTTTTTGTTGAGTGGATTTCCTATAAATAAAGTTCCGTTGTACAAACAAAACAAAATCAGTTCAAGTAAGATTTTTGTAAATACTGATCCAAAAAATACTTCAACTTTTGGAGAAAAAAATTTTACTTATTACAATGTAGTTTTTAATTCAGAGGCTAGCCAGGAGGAATTTTTAAATTATTACAAAGGTATATTTGATAGCCAAATTACCGAAGAGTATGAAAACCAAGAAATGGTTAAAGGAAATATTGGAGAATATAAAGTTTCTGCTAGTCATTATGGTGATGATACTGGTTATCTACAAGTTTATTTGCCTGATTATAAAAGTGAAACCATAGAACAATATTTTGTGAGTTTTCCTAAAATTTTGAAAGAGAATTCTAGTATGGTTGAACATGAAAAATCGTATGGATTATTAAATCAAAAAGGTGGCGAAACTGAATATACAAAATATTTTACGGTGATTGATAGTGGAGATCAGAATAAAGATGGTAAGGATGATGTAGATGAATTTTTAATTTTAAAGACTGAATATGAAAAAGAATATAAAGATAAACCAAAATATTCTTATGAAGAAAAAACAGGGACAATGAAGTGGCAAGATGATGATTTCGAAGCGACTTTGACACTTTCTAAAAATCACGGCCGGGTATATTTAATGTTAAGAAAGCCTTTGAATAAGTAAGAGCTAAAAAATAGTGTATAGTGAATTTATGGAAAAAATTGACTTGACTTGGCATCAAAAACATCGAGAAAAATTAACTACTGGTCAAAAAATTGCAGATAAAATAACTCAAGTTATGGGGAGTTGGTCGTTTATTATTAGTCAAACAATAATTATTATTGTTTGGATTGGATTGAATTTAACTGCTTATATAAATCATTGGGATCCGTATCCATTCATTTTGTTAAATCTACTTTTTTCGACTCAAGCAGCTTATTCAGCTCCGATTATTATGATGGCCCAAAATAGACAAAATCAAAGAGATAGAGAGCAAGCAAAAAATGATTTTGATACTAATGTGGCGGCTAAGAGTGAAATTGAAGATCTGCAAAGGTCGTTATCGAGGATTGAAGATGAAAAATTAAATAAAATATTGGAGTTGTTGGAAAAGAGAAAATAGAATTTATTTTACTTATTTTGACGGTTAATCTGATAGTGGTATAATTTTTCATGATAGAAAAACCAAATTTTGTAGAATCGATTGAATCTAAGACAGTAATAGTTGAAAAATGGATTAAAAATATTGGGGAACAACAAAGAGTTGGTGAAATTCCGGTGGAAATTTTAAGAGATGTTTTGACTCATTATGGAGCAGATTTTGAAAATTTAAGTGGGGAAAGCAAAGATAATTTGTCTAAATATGCAGAAAAAGAAAGAAATAAAGGTCTGGTCGTGGTTTGGGGAGAAAAGTTGAATGATTATAAAATTTGGGCAGATAGCTTTATAGAAGATTATGAAGAAAGAACCGGGAGAGAGTTACCAAAAATGAAAAATGTTCCCGATTTAAAAAATCAAGAAAGAAAAGCCAGTGAAATAAAAAACTTGGGAATGATAAGCTTTTTGGGTGATATAACTGCATATGCTGCTGGTAGTTTAGATTTTGAAAATTTTAAATTTCTTTTACAAACTAGAGCTGAAAATGGAGCCATTAGAGAGCTACCAAAAGAAGAAAGAAAAGGTAAAACTAAAAGAATACTTTGGAATAGAGAACTTGAACCAGGGAAAGAACCTCTAACTAAAGATCCAAGATATGACAAAGAAACTGGTGAGTTAATTCCGAAGGATAAACAGTTGATTAGACCAGCATCTTTTCCACCAGAATTTCCAGCTAAGGCATGGCAATGGATTTCTACTAAAAAATAATCTAATTGAGTTAGAATATTAGTATGAAATGGGTAAAGAAGTTGTGTTTGTGGTTGTTATTGTTGGGATTGTTGAGTGTAAAAACGGTTGGAGCCCAAGGAAACAGCGGGATAAGTTTTGAGGCGAAAGTAGTAAAAATTGTTGAAGAAAAACAAATAGATGTTGGAGAACAAAATCAGCTTTATCAAAAAATAGAATTAAAAATTACCAGCGGTGAGAAAAAAGATTCAGAAATAATAGTAGAGAATGGGAATCAACCACTGGCAAACGTAATTCAATACAAACAGGGTGATAGAGTAATTGTTACCCAAGAACAAGATTTGACAGGAAATAATATTTATTCGATTACTGATTTTGTGAGAAGAGATAGCCTACTTTTGTTGTTGATTATTTTTGTTGTATTGACCTTGGTAGTAGCAAAAGGTAAAGGGTTGATGTCGATTTTAAGTATGATTTTTACTTTTTGGGTGGTATTTGCCTATGTTTT
>CAZNDF010000070.1:0-2941 GCA_964571775.1 uncultured Gammaproteobacteria bacterium
GCAGCGGTCTAGCACATCCGCCTGTCACGCGGAAGATCGTGGGTTCGAATCCCATTGGACCCGCAAATATGAAAATCCCCTATTTTAGGGGATTTTTTGTGATATATAATGCAAATATGATTAAATTTATTTACTTTGATTTTGGGGCAGTGCTAGTTAATTATGATGATGTTTTTAAAAAAGTTTGTTTGGAATTTGGTTTAGATAGAGAGGAATTTAGGAATTTTTATAATAATTTCGTTTTGGATATGGATACTGGCAAAGAAAATGTCTCTGGTTTTTGGAATCAGTGTGTGGAACATTTTGGGCTTAAAGATGCTTCTGATTATAATTTAGCAAAATCATGGGTGTCTGATTATAAAATTATCAAACCAATTTTTGACTTGATGCATTCACTTGAAGGTAAGATAGATATGGGTATTATTTCAAATATTCATGCTGATGTTTGGTGGGCAGCTTTTGATGATGGATGGGTTCCAAAGATAACATACAAAGAAATTTTATTATCATCAGATTTGGGTTTAACAAAACCAGAAAAAAGAATTTATGAGATAGCTCAAAATAAGGCTGGGGTAAATCCTGAGGAAATATTGTTTATAGATGATAAAGAAGAAAATTTAGTGGCACCAAAACAAATGGGATGGAAGACATTTCAGTTTGATCAATTTAATTCTCTTAGTGAAGTAGAAAAAATAAGATCCTTTTTGGGTTAATTTACTAGTATTGTAGATAATTTTTGACATTTCTATTATTATAGGTTATAATTTTCTTGTTTCAGCGACAATAATTGCTGTTGCACTTTGAAACAGAAAGGTTGTGAGTCTATGTCACAACAACAGTTGACTCTTTCCCAATGGATCGGTCTACTCTGCGAATTGGTAGAGTTAGGGTGGCCAACGATGGAAATAGTTCAATTTACTAGCGAGAAATATGGCAGTTTTGCCGAGGTCGCGTTGCCAAACTTTGATGACAACGACGGCATCGACTAAATAATTTGCTATGTCGCTACAAGAGAAAAAGTGGTGGTTTTTTTTAAAAACCATTTTTAAAATATATGTCCGGACGAATCAAGAAACTAAATTAATAAGCTCTGCCTTTGGCACTTATTTTTTTATTTTGCTTGACGACTCCGGATATTTTTTTATTCTAAAATTCCGTCTAGGTTGATGTCGTAGATAATTTCCTCAGAGATAAGTCGATAATTTAAAATTTCTTCTTTATCAAACCAAATAGGTATTTCTTTGGTAGCCTCTTCTACTGATCCCGAGGAGTGAATAATATTTCGAACGGCACGGTCATCAATATTGGACAAAGTGTAGGAATCGATAGTGTAATCACCACGGATTGTCCCTGGAGCAGAAGTCAGAGGTTCAGTGGAACCTGTAATTTTTCTGACAACAGCAACAGCTCCAACTCCTTGCCAAACCATCGATACAACTGGACCACTACTCATAAAAGTCATAAGATTTTTTCTAACACTTTCAGCAAATTCTTCTGGAGTGTTACCTGGCATAGGAAGGCCTTTTTCTTTGTAAGAAGCGAAGGTTTTGTTCCCAGTTTTGGTGGCCCATTCCGGATCGATAGAATAGTGTCTTAAAACAGTGGCTTTGTCTGGGATAAGCATTTTGAGACCGACTAATTTGAGGCCGCACTGTTCGTATCTTTTGATTACTTCTCCAATAAGCCCTCTTTGAACTCCGTCTGGTTTAACAATTACTAAAGTTTGTTCTTGTTTATTGTCAAAATTTTTCATAAGTGACCTATTTTGGACGAAAGATGAAGAATAATCAAGACTTTGGTGTTTATTGAATATATTGATACATATCGATATAATACTTTCCATGGATAAAATTTTTAAAGCATTAGCCGATAGAAATAGGCGAAAAATTCTTACTTTGTTAAAAGAGAAAGAATGGTCAGTAAATGAATTGCTTAAAAATTTTGAAATAGGTCAAGCAACTTTGTCTAACCACTTGTCGATACTTAGAAAAGCCCAGTTGGTGAGTTTTAGAATAGTTGGAAAACAAAGAATTTATAGGCTAAATCATAATCTTTTGGTTGCGTTTGCGGAAAATATGCGTAAATTTACTGGAAGTTTGGACGAATCATTAATTGAAGAGATTGCAATTAGAAGAATGAAGGTGTAAATTGAAATTAATTTATAATTAATTATTATTTGCACAATAACTCTAATGAATTTTTCGGAATTAAGAAAAAAATATTTTAAATCGACTGAAGAAGTCGTCAGTATGTTTTTGGGTTTAGTGATTGTACTGGTTGTTGGTGGTTTAATCTTTAATTACTTCCAGAAAAATAAAGGAGTTGTGAATATTCCTGGTTCAACCGATATTAGTTTGAGTGATAATTCCCAAATTATTTCTGAAAGAAGTACTGTTTATTATGAGGTTGTTAAAGGTGATAATTTGTGGAAAATAGCCCAAAACAAATATAATAACGGTTACGTCTGGTCAGATATTGCTAAAGCAAATAATTTAAAAAATCCTTCTTCTATCGAGGTAGGGCAAAAGTTAGTTTTACCAAAAATTGAGTCGAAAGAAGTTATGTCTCAGTCGCAAGAAACTAAACCAACTGAAACAATTCAAGGTGGAGAATATAAGGTTGTCCGTAATGATAGTTTGTGGAAAATTGCGGTTAAGACTTACGGTGATGGCTATCAATGGGTAAAAATTTGGCAGGCAAATAAAACTAAATTAGTTAGTCCTGACAAATTAGAAATAGGCATGGTTTTGGTTTTACCAAAATTAAATTAGAGCTATTCCTGTGCTAAAATAATTTTTAGTGCGGCTATAGTTTAATGGTAAAATGTGTCCTTCCCAAGGATATGTTGAGGGTTCGATTCCCTCTAGCCGCTCTGTAATTGTTTACTTTATTGCCGAAGTAGCTCAGTTGGTAGAGCATAGCTTTCGTAAAGCTGGGGTCG
>CAZNDF010000071.1:0-2768 GCA_964571775.1 uncultured Gammaproteobacteria bacterium
TAAAAACGAAGTGATTATATTGTTCTTTGAAAATATGAATTTTATAAAAGTAAAGGATAATATTGATAAATATAAATATAATGGAATTAACAACAAAATATTTTTAAAAAAATACCATAGGAACGGAAGACTGATAATATAGATCAAAAAAAATGAAGGAGCTAGATAACCGAGCTTAAAACTAGTCTCAGGGAATTTTTTAACAAAGAACCCACGTTGGATGGCATATCTAGTTATTTGTTGTAAGTGAGGGATTAAAACTGATCGACGATGATGAAAAACAATGATTGTAGGATGATAATAAATTTTTTTATTAAGTTTTTTGGTGAGATTGAGGCATAAAACGGTGTCTTCGCCAGGCCAGTAACGATTGTCGAAACTACCAGCTTTGATAAAATCATCTTTTTTTACAATCAAATTTACACTAGGATAGTCATCAACAAACCTGGCTAATTGAATACTATTGCGATAAACACCAGCGCCACCACTACCTAACCAGCTGGACCAAACTAAACCAGAGGCCTGTTTTAAACGATCGTCCTTTGGAGGAGTTAGACATGGACCGCAAAAAGCAGCATAGTCTGGATATTTTTCCACTATTTTTTGAGCGTTTTTGAAATAATTTTTTTTAGGGAAAGAGTCGTCGTCAAAAAAAACTAAGTATTTACCTTTAGCTTTTTGGGCTCCAAGATTTCTTTTTTCAGAAGGATTGGCTGAACCAGAAACCTTGTCGGTGATAATTAAAACTTCAAAATTTTTGATGGATTGTTTTTTTAATTGAAGAACAGTTTCCCTAAGATAGGGATTCATTTTTCGGACAGGAATAATAATAGAAAACATTGGTGATTTCATGCTCCAGTATTAACACGCATTTCTAAATCAGGGTCATAGACCCATTTTCTTTTGTTTTTGTCGTCATAATAATGAAGGATTCTAAGACGATAAAAAACAGCTAAGGCATCAATAAGGCATTGTCGAACAACTTTTAGGCCAGTGGCGTGAGTCAGGCTTTGGAAATCGTAAGTTAGTTTTATAGGAGATTCATAAATATTTTTGAATCCAAGATGATTAGCCACTGAAAGGATTTCAAGGTCAAAAGCGTAGGTTTTAATAAGAAGACGAGGAAGAATTTTTATAAGAACTTGACGTTTAAATATTTTGAGACCAGCTTGAGTGTCATGAATATTAATACCCAAAAGAAATTTGGCAACTAAGTGACCTCCAAAGCTGATGATTTTTCGATCTAGAGGATAGTTAACTTTTGAGGCAGGATGGTGTTTTGAGCCAACGATGATATCGGCGTTATACCATTCCATGTGTTCTAAAATCATAGAAATACCGTTAGGATCAATTTCCATCCCAGCGTCAATAAAGGCAATGTAATCCCCTTTTGTTTTGGCCATACCAAAACGAACAGCATATCCTTTACCGTGATTAGTTTGATAACCAACAACTTTAACTTTTTTGAGTTTAAGCGCTTTAGCTTTTTGGTAAGATTGATCTATGTTAATTCCATCTACAACTACAATTATTTCGTAGTCGTAACGAATTTGTTCAAGAATTTGGCTAATATTTTGAAGATCTTTTTCGATAGTTTTTTCCTGTTTGTAGACAGGAACAATAACAGAAATAAAATGACTACTATTTTTCATGGAGAACAATGGTTTGATAAACGGCGAGGGTTTGTTTGGCAGTAAATGACCACTTAAACTGTTTTGCTTGTTTCAAACCGAGTAGACGTTGTTTTTGACATAATTTAGAATCATCCCAATATTGTTTTAAACAAGAGGAAATATCGGCGACTGATCTGGGGTTAAAAGATAATCCAACATCACCCATTACTTCTGGTAAACAGGTATCTTGACTGTAGGCTACTGGACAACCAGATTGCATGGCTTGGACTAGTGGTAAACCAAACCCTTCAGCAAATGAAGGCTGGCAATAAACTGTGGCTAAGTTATAAATAACAGGCAAGTCTTCATCGGGGACAAATCCAGTTAAGATTATTTTTTGGGATTTTTTAAGTTTTGAAACTTTTGACTGAAGCCAACGAATATCTTTTGTCCATGGGTGGTCAGGAACATCTTTTTTAACAGCAGCAGATCCGACTATGACTAAAGGATATTTTAATTTAAGACAGGAACGGACTAAATTTGGAATATTTTTATTCCAATTAATATCGCCGACAAACAAAACAAATTTTTTGGGGAGAGAATATTTTTTACTAATTTCTTCTAATTTTTGGCTATTAGTAATAGGTTTAAAAGTATCATCAGCTCCCTCGTAGATAGAATATATTTTTGATAATGGGAAGTGAATTATTTTTGAAATAATTTGTTTTGAATAATTGGAGACAGTAATGATTTTGGAAACTTTTTGAAGATGATGACGTTGAATCAACCATTTTATAGTACCTTTAATACCAGCTGGAAAGTGAGATTTGAATTGGATAGGGATAAGATCGTGAACAGTAACAATGGTTTTTTTGACTGGTTTTGGGAGAGTTAATTTGAACGGATCGAAATAAGGATAGTGAATAAGATCATAATTTTCAATTTTCAATTTACAATTTTCAATTAGATCGATGGACCAGTTTTTGTAGTCTGGATTGGAAGAGACCTCTTTTTTGAGAGCTTTGACTAAATGATCGGTGTAATAGCCAACTCCCCTAACTGAATTTCCGTCAATAGTAGGAGAAATGTCTATAGCTACTTTAATTTTCGAATTTTTAATTTTTCCACCAGAGGTGGACTTCACTTCGTTTCGCA
>CAZNDF010000072.1:0-2211 GCA_964571775.1 uncultured Gammaproteobacteria bacterium
TGATTAGTGAGGCAAAACAAATTACCGATGAAATGTATAAATATTATCCGAATATAAAAGAAATAAGTGATTTATATAATCAATTAAAGAGCCAAACTGAGCCAAGTATCTCAACAAAAAAATAGTAAGTTATTTTTACTGTTTATTCTTATTTCTGAGAACAGATAATTTTATATTCTTGTTTAGCGATTTTTTTCCAGGAAAACTGTTGAACAAATTTTTGATTAGTTATTCCGTTGGATTGGATTAATTTTGGCTGATTAAGTAATGAAATAATTTGTTGAGAAAATTTTTGATAGTTAAATGGTTTAACAAAGAATGGTTGATTTTTAAAGATTTGTTTTAAATTTTGAAGTTGCCAACAAATCACTGGTAGTTTAAATGACATGGCTTCAGCGATTGATATTCCCCAACCTTCTTCATGAGATGGAAGAATAAATAATTTTGACTGGGCGAGAATTTTTTCTTTTTGAGAGTCATCAACAAAACCGAGTACTTTTATATTTTTATTTAATTTTCCTTGATTAATCTGTTTTTTTAGTTGAATTAGATTTTGGTTTAGTGTGCTGCCTATTAAAGCAAGTTTTGCTTGAGGAATTTTTTGACAGACTTTTGACCAAATAGGAACGATATCATTTAGCCCTTTTGATGGATCGAGTCGACCTAAAAAAACAGCATCATATTTTTTATTTTTATTAATTTGATGGTGTTTAAGGTTAATTCCATTAGAAGATAAAATTATTTTATGAGAGTTAAAACCTAATTTAATTAATTCTTTTTTAACCAATGAATTAACAACGATAATAGTGTTGGCTCGTTTTTTAATTAAAAAAAACGATAAACGTTGAAAATAAAAGCCAAGAAAGTTGATTATTGGATTTCCTGGTCTAGTTTTCCAATTCGGGTAGATATGGTGAATCACTTGAATCCAAGATTTAACTTTTGGACGATAAAAAAATGCAGGAATTGTTTCCCAATAAAGATCTGAACTAGAATAGATTATGGAATTAAGTGATGGTTTAAAAGAAGAAAAGGTTTTTAAAATATTAATGGTAGCAATAAAACAAATAACAATTAAAGAATTCGAATTGGTTTTAGTCTCAATAAGAATATGTTTAAACTTAACTTTGTTGGCAATTAATTGAGATGGCAGATTTTTTGTACCAACAATAGTGATATTGATATTTTTTTTTGGGATGTTTTTTAGGATATTTATTAAGCGAACATCACTGCCACTAATACCAATATTTGGAATTAAATTGAAAATGATTAATTGCTTATTAGACATAATTTGAATAGCATGTTGTTTTATAGTTTATTATACTAGGTAGATCTATGAAAATTAAAATTATTCAAGTAGCTCATGTGACGAATACTCCGGGACCGGTGCAAACTTTGGCTGAATTTTTGGAAAATGACAGTAAAAATATAGTGAAAAAATATTGGTTTGCTTTGGAGAACGGTTATTTTGGTTATATAGTTGATTTTTGGAAAGCATATCAAAAGATAAAAAAAGAAAAGACAATTGATATTGCTATTGGGATGAATTGTTTTGATACGTTACCTTTGATTTTGCTGAGAAAAAATAGGATTAAAAAAATAGTTTTTTTTGGGACTGATTTTGCCAGGAAAAGATTTAAAAATCCAATATTAAACTGGTTTTATATAAAAATTGATGGTTATTGTGCAAAAAAAGCTGATTGGGTTTGTTGTAATTCAGAAAGAACAATAAAACAGAGACTTGTTGAGGGAGTTAACAAAAATAAAATTATTTATACCCCAAACGGGTTATTTCTTAAAAAAACGAAAACGATAAAAAAAGAATACAAAAAAAAGCTGGTATTTATTGGTAGAATTGACAAGGAACATGGATTATTAACTTTGATTAGTCGAGTTAATAAAGCTAGTATAAAAATGGATGTTATTGGTGATGGACCAGAGTTAGATAATTTAAAAAAGAAATATTCTAGCGATAAAATAAATTTCTTGGGAAGAAAGTCACATAATGAGGTTTTAAAGTATTTGGTAAATTTTAGAGGCTTTGGAGTGGCTCCCTATAATAGGGTATCTGATTGGACTTACTATTGTGATCCAGTGAAAGTTAAAGAATATTTGGCTTGTTTGGTGCCGGTGATTATTTCTGATACACCTGAAGTTGCAAAAGACATTAAAAAAAATCATTGGTATATGATAGATTCATACGGTTTTTCA
>CAZNDF010000072.1:2221-2693 GCA_964571775.1 uncultured Gammaproteobacteria bacterium
ATTTCTGATGTTCCTGAAATTTCTGAAAGAATAAAAAATGAAAAGTTAGGCTATGTTTTTAAAAATAAAGAGGAGTTAAGAACAATTTTGAAGCAGATAAAAATGTTGAAAGGTAATGATTACCAAGAAATGGTTAAAAGAATTAGTAAAATAAGAATAAATTTTGATTTGAATAAAATTTATAAAAACATGGTTGATACTATTGATGCCAAAGATTGCGATTGAGTGGTTTTAATAGGCCTAGTTTATATTTTACTGTAGTGATAGTGTAAGTTATGAGAGTTATGAAGCAAAATAATGGATGAAAGAACCAAACTATATCTGGTTTGTGGATAAAACCACGGAAAGAGTCGAATAAAGCAGGAATGATTAGTAAAGAATAGAGGGTGAATTTTATTTGAGGCCATGAATTTGTCGGTTGCCATTGGTATTGGCGTAAACTTTTGTAAGTGTAATAATCGACTAAGCGGCG
>CAZNDF010000073.1:0-895 GCA_964571775.1 uncultured Gammaproteobacteria bacterium
AACAAAATCAAGAAATTGGCTCTTTGTGCTACTATGGGCCCATGTGTCAAAGTTGAAGTTAAATAATTTCACTTCTCTCTTTAAACTTTAATCCCTCCGAAAGGAGGGATTTTTGGTTAATTTACACTAAACATTTACAGAGATTCGAATCCCTACCAATTTACTTCTGTTTTATTGAATATTTGACCAACTGAAAAACTTTTTTTATTCCAATGCCAATTCAATCATTTTATCCAACATTTGGGGATATTCTATCCCCACTCCCTTAGCCTCTTTAGGTAATAAAGAATTAGGTGTCAAACCTGGGATTGTATTCATCTCTAAAACTATCGGATCAGTCCCATTTTTAACAATATAATCCACCCGAATAAACCCTCTCGCTTTTACTAATTCAAAAACTTTTAATGAATATTCTTGAATTTTTTTAGTTGTCTCTTCACTAATTCTGGCCGGGACAATTTCTTCGCATTTTCCGTCAGTATATTTTGCCTCATAATCAAAAAAACTGTTTTTCGGGCAAATTTCAATTACTGGTAACGCCATTGGATTTTGATTTCCCAAAATTCCGCTCGACACTTCCATTCCAGAAACAAACTCTTCTATTATCGCTCTTTCTTCAAATCCAAAAACAAGCTCCAAAGCCTTGTCTAAATTACTCAAATCTTCTAAGATAGTTACTCCTACACTTGACCCTTGACCCGCCGGTTTAACTACCCACTTGGTTCCCAACCCTTTTACTTTTTCCAAATCTACCAAATCACCTTTTTTAACTTCAAGACCCATAGGAATTGGTATTCCTGCCTGACTAACCAAATCCAAAAATCTGATCTTGTCCATCCCAATTTTTGATGCTTCCGATCCGCAACCGATAAACTTTATTCCATTATCTTCAAAA
>CAZNDF010000073.1:905-2630 GCA_964571775.1 uncultured Gammaproteobacteria bacterium
TACTGAAAAAAACAATTACAAGCCGACGGATAAATTATCTTCAAAAATTTTTTGCAAAGTTCCATCTTCTCCTACCCCACCATGTAAGGCAATAAACACTACATCTGGCGAAATTAATTTAACTTTTTCCAAATCCAATTCTTGAGTCTCCATCACCATCGAAATCACTTCATATTTTTCCAAATCTAAATTCCTCATCACTTCTTTTCCTGAAGATAGCGACACCTCATGCTCGCTTCCGCCACCACCCATCAGCAAG
The DNA here is from genome assembly GCA_964571775.1 of uncultured Gammaproteobacteria bacterium. Lineage (GTDB taxonomy): Bacteria > Patescibacteriota > Microgenomatia > UBA12405 > UBA12405 > WARW01. The sequence goes on from CAZNDF010000073.1 coordinate 1,165, forward strand.
AGTACTTTTATTTTTTGCATATGAATTTCATTATACCTGATAAAATAAGATTAGTGAAAAAAAACTTATCCTTAATAGTTCTTAACTATCTAAAATTCTTTGCCAAGCTCCAATTAAATAAGGTTCGTTTCCTCCAAAAAACCAAAGGTAAACAACTCGACATTGTCGGTATCACTGGATCTGCCGGGAAAAGTTCTACCCTTCTTGCTTGTGAATCTGTTTTTCCCAAAAGTATTAAAGTTAAAACCAACAATGGTTGTAACTCCGAATCCGGTCTCCCATTAAGCTTTCTTGATCTAAAAATTAACGACTATACCCCAATTTCTTGGCTAAAAATTATTTTTCTTCTCCCCATAAAATACCTTACGAATTGGAAGAGATATGATGTCCTTCTTTTAGAAATGGGTGTTGATTCGGCTTCTTGGCCCAAGAATATGGATTATCTTTTATCCATCGTTAAGCCCAATATCGGTATTTTCCTTAACGTTAGCCCCGTTCACATGCTTTGTTTTGATTCTCTTGATCAAATTGCTCAAGAAAAAGCTAAATTAGTCAACCAAGCCAAAGTTGCTATTATTAATTCTCAAGACAAATTAGTCGCCAAATATACTACCAACAAAAACATTATCGAAATTATTCCTAATAACATCAAATTTAAAGATTTCTTTCTTCCTCCCGTCTATCAAATCAGTTTTGGTGCCGCTCTATCTCTAGCTAAACTTTTTAATCTTCCCCAAAAACAAGCCATAGAAAATATTCAAAATAATTTTTCTTTACCTCCTTCCCGATCTTCCCTTTTAAAAGGAATCAAAGACACTACTATTATTGATAGCTCTTATAACTCTTCCCCTATTGCTTGTACTGAACTTCTCAAATTTCTTTCTACTTTTAAAACCAAACGAATTGCTGTTTTAGGAGATATGAGAGAATTGGGTAAATCTACTCCAATTGAACACCGAAATATTTACTCCACCGCCCTCAAGTCCGCCGATATTATCATTTCTGTCGGTCCTCAAACCAAAAAATATTTTGGTCCTCAATCAAAAAAATTTACTTACTGGTGGCAAGCAGTTGATTATTTAAAAGATACTATTCAAGGGGGTGAAACTATTTTAATCAAAGGCTCTCAAAATACCATTTATCTGGAAGAATTAATCAAAACCATTCTCGCCGATCCAAAAGATTATTCTAAACTCTGTCGTCAATCCAAATGGTGGCTAAAAACAAAAAATCAGTTTTATCAATCTACCCTTTAAATTCGTGGTCTTTCTTCATTTCTCTCTCTATCAGATTTCTCAAAAAAACTGACTTTGGGATCATTCTTTTTTGCCCCACCCAATCCAAATAAGTCAAAATCTTTGGTGATACAAAAAAGTTAAATCTCATATCAATCAAACTCTTGGCCTTTTTTAAAGACTCCCAAATCACTTTTTCTATATTTTCCTTATTGTATTCCATCAAAATCA
>CAZNDF010000074.1:0-2578 GCA_964571775.1 uncultured Gammaproteobacteria bacterium
GGGGTATAAAAAATTCAGCCTCAGTTGTTTCCTCGTTTGGCGCTAAAGCTGGCCTACTTACTCTTAAACAAATCAAAAAATAAATAATTTCAACCAGTTTTTCTTATGCTACCTAAACCAGAAAAAACCAAAAAAATTAATAATCTTTTAGATAAAACCGATAATAATACTGAAAATGATGCTGAATCTGCCCTTAAAAAGATTCAATCAAAACGCCGCCTTGTTCTAATTTCTTTAATCTTAACCGCCGGCCTTAGTCTCTTCTTTTGGGTTTTTCGCACCGTCCAACAAATCATCGATTCACCTCCGTCCATTAATTTGGATTTTAAAATCAACTTCCCTAAAATTAATTTTAAAACCTCAAGTTCTAAAACCAATCTCTCTGACTCAAAAATCAGACAATTTTTGGCTTCTAGAAATTGGTCGGTTAATGTTGCCTTTAAATCAAACCCATCTGTCCCTGTTTTCCAATCAACCCCGTCTCCAGATAGTCTCACTCAAATTATTTCTGAATTATCACAAATTAAACCTTCAAACCAAAGTCTTATCAACCTTAATTTACCTCAAGGTCTTTCTTTCCAAGAGAAAATTATTACCAATGATAATCTCGTTTACCAAAACTTAATTTCTATCCCTGGTGATCAAATTATTATCTTGATCAACGCTAACGGAATCAACAGTCTTGAATCAATCAAATCAGACTTATCGACCTTAGTTGATTCTCTCTATTGGTTTTCTGTCTCTTCTCTTAATTGACAAGACTAACAGTCGGAGTTGCCACTGGACAATTGATTTTGATATCGCTTCCTTCAACCATCCATTCCTCTTTTCCACAGATATTTTTCTTAACTAAACTATTTGGTATTTCCCAGGATTCACTTTCTTTCCCAGCTAATAAATCAGTCATAATTTTATTCCATATTGGGGTTGCCCCAGTGACTCCTGATGCTACCCAACTCATCGGTTGTCCATCGTTATTTCCTACCCATGTTGACACCAAATAACTCGGTGTCCAACCAATACACCAATTATCTTTTAAGCTGTTAGTTGTTCCTGTTTTAACTGCTACTTTCTTATCCTTAATTACTAGTTTAGAGTTTGTTCCAAATATTGGTGACCTTGCTTGGTTATCACTTAAAGCATCATTAATCATATAAGCATATTCTGGTTCTACTTTATCTTTTTTTGATATATTTTTTTGATATATTTTCTCTCCCAAATAATTATCGATTTCTAATATTGGATTTATTTCTATCTCTTCTCCTAAGTTTGCTAAGGTGCTGTAAGCCTGTGATAGCTCTGTCATTTTTACTTCACCGCTTCCCAAAGCCAAAGACAGTCCAAATCTGTTTCTCTCTTTCCATGAACTTATACCCAAAGATTCAGCCAAATCAATCATACTGTTCACCCCATTTTTCTCCAGTAATTTAACTGATGGGATATTTAAAGATGAAGCCAAAGCTGTTCTTAAGGTCACTTTTCCCATATATTTACCATTATAATTCTGAGGGGTATATGGTTTTTGTCCTTTGATCGGATAAGTAATCGGAGAGTCTTCTATGGTTGACGCTAAACTGAATCCCTTTTTTAAAGCCAATAAATAATTTATTGGCTTAATTGATGACCCTGGTTGTCTTAAAGCTGTTGTTACATTGAATTTTCCATCAATATCTTTAGCGTTGTAATCTTTTGAACCTACCATTGCCAGTATCCCTCCAGACTTCACTTCAATCACCAAAGCTGCCCCATTAGTCACGTTTAATCTATTAATATTCTTAATTTCGTCAGCAACTATTTTCTGGATTGCTTCCTGTAGTTTTAAATCTAAACTGGTTTTAATTATTAAACCCTGCCTTTCCAAGTTAGTATATCCATATTTTTTCTCCAGTAAATTTTTTATATAAAACACAAAATGAGGTGCTTTAATCTCTCTATTATTAGTCCTAATGTTAATTTTTTCGCTTAACCATTTTTCAGCTTGAACTGCAGTCAAATATTTAGTTGAGACCATCTCTTCTATTACGTGTTTAGCCCTTATTAATCCAAGTTCTGGATTATTCCCATAAGGGGAGTATGAACTAGGTGCTGCTGGTAACCCTGCCAAATAAGCCGCCTCTATTGTATTCAAATCAGTTACATTTTTTGCAAAATACTTTTGAGATGCCTCTTGAGCTCCATAAGCTTCGCCTCCATACGAGACTTGATTCAAATATCTTTCTAAAATTTCATCTTTAGTCAACTTTTGCTCTATCATCAACGTCAAAACTGCTTCTTTAATTTTTCTTATCAATGTCTTTTCATTACTCAAAAAAACATTCTTAACCAATTGCTGACTTATAGTTGATCCTCCTCTTGGTTTATCTTCGCCGTTCTTTTTAAAATTGTAGAGTAGGGCAGTGACCATCCCTTTGATTGACAACCCACCATGTTTATAAAAATTTTTATCCTCAATTGCGATAGTTGCTTCGATTAAATCTCTTGGTATTTTATCCAGTGGCACCCAAGTTCTATTTTCGTTTTGATAAAACTTATATAAAATTATTCCGTTTCTATCAGTAATTATGGTCGATAATTTTGG
>CAZNDF010000075.1:0-2570 GCA_964571775.1 uncultured Gammaproteobacteria bacterium
ACAGCCATAGGATTAATTTGAAAAACAAGTCGGTATTTGTCGGGAACCATATCGGAGGAATAGATGACAGGAGTAATGTACATCCACAAAAGCAGGATCATAGTCAAGAGATATTGAATGTCTCGATAGAGAAGATTGGCGGCAGAGAAAAACAGGGATAAACCAAGAGTAAAAATTTGTTGGATAAAAAAAATTGGGATCACCCAAAGAATATGCCAAGTGATAGGTATTTGATAAATTAACATGTAAATAATTAGTATTGATAGCGCAAAAAAGAAATCAATAATTTTGGCAAGGATGGTAGATATAACCAAAATAGTACGAGGGAAGTAAATTTTGGTAATTAAACCACCAGAATTAACCAATGATGAAGCGGAAGCTGACAATGAAGTCGAAAAAAGATTCCAAGGCAAGAGAGCAACAAAAAGAAAAATGGAATATGGAATACTAGCGGCGGCATTAGTAGGAATTCTGAGTATAAGAGAGAAAGCAAATGACATAACTAACATTTGAGCTAATGGATTGAGGATAACCCAAAAATAGCCTAAAACAGATTGTTTATATCTGGCTTTTACTTCACGAGCAACCATTTGCCAAAGTAATTCACGCCACTTGTAAACAGCTTTGATTTCCTTGATTAGGGCCAACATATGAGTAAGTTTAGCATAATAGTATAATGTGAATTATGAATAAGGATCTAAAAATTTGTACTATCGGTGGTGGAACAGCGATGCCGGTAGTAAATAAAGCGTTAATGAAGGCCGGGTTTAAAAATATTAATTCGATTGTGACTACATTTGATAGCGGCGGTGACACTGGCAGAATAAGGACTGATGAAAGAGGGCGGGTGTTGGCTTTTTCTGATTATTGGAGATCATTGATTTCATTATGGGATGATGGTGAACAAAAAGATATTTGGGAAGATATGCTTCGATATCGAGACGGCAGAGGGAGAAATTTTGGAAATATGTTTTTTCAATTCTTGTCAGAAAAAGAAGGTAATTTGGGTGAAGTGGATGATTTATTTTCTAAACTTACTGGAGCCAAATTAAAAGGTGACGTTATTCCGGTATCTTTGGATTTTTCTAATATTTGTTTGAAAACTGTTTCGGGAAAAGAATACAAAGGTGAAAATTTTATTGATGATTTGAGAATGTCTGATGACAAAATTAGTAAGATTTGGCTTGATCCAGTGGTAAAAGCTAATCCCAAAGCAATCAAAGCACTGATGTCGGCAGAAGTAATAATTGTTGGACCAGGGACGACCTATGGTTCGGTATTGCCAAATTTTTTACCAACAGGGATGATTGAAGCTTACAACAAAAGCAAGGCTAAAAAAATTTTTATTGTTAATATTTTTTCACCAGCAAATGAAGTCAAAAAAGCTAATCAAGTGGGTTATGTAAATATATTCAAGGAATATTTGAAAACCGACTTCCCTTTTGATTTGGTAATAATGGCTGATTTGGCGAATTTAAATAAAACAAGTCTTAAAAAGATTTTTTATTTTTATAAATTAGAACACGCTTCATTGGTAGTTAATGTTAAAGATAAGAAAATAAAAACATTGATGGCTGATATCGCGACAATTGAAGAGAAAAATATGAGATTGAGGCATAGTGAAGAAAAATTAGGAAGATTGTTTGCTAGTTTGGAAGTTTAGTATATTTTTTCTAGTGTTTCTGGAAAAAAGTTTTGGTAGAATGGAGATATGTCCCAAAAGAAATTGAAAAAGTTGAGAAAAACAGAGGTTGAGGTAGTGAGTAAAGAAATTGGTTTGCCTGTTTTGGGGATCAGGGAAATAGTTAAAAAATATTGGAAATTTTTGTTAATTTTGGCACTTGGAACAGTTGCTTTGTATTTTAATTCTTTGAAGGGTGATTTTGTCTCTGATGATTATGCGACTATTCCCCAAAACCCAGAGATAATGAGTTTTAAACATGGTCTTAGTGGTTGGATTGGTGGCTTGATAAATTGGTTTTTGGCGATTAATTTTGGAGTTAAAAGTCCAATTCCATATCATGTAACCAGTTTGTTGATTTATTTAGCCATCATTGTATTGGTATTTGTTTTTATCAAGGTAATCATCGAAAATGAATTGGTGGCAAAAATGACAGCAATAATTTTTGCGGTTTTACCAATACATGTAGAGTCTGTTTCTTGGATAGCTGGTAGACCTTACCTTTTGAATGGTTTGTTTGTAATATTGTCATTAATTTTATTAGCTTTATATTCCAAGACTGAAAATAAAAAATATTTTTGGTTGTTTTTTGTTTCAGCTTTTTTGACATTTTCGGCGGAAAAAACCAGATCTACAGCATTATTTTTGTTGGGAATTCTTTATTGGGTATCATTTGACCATAAGATAAAAAAGAAAGTGGATATGGGAAAGGTTTTACTTATTTTTGCCGGATTATTTTTGTTAGTCATAATAGTTTTGTGGCCACAAATGATTCATCGAATTGAATCAGTGAACTCGGGAATTAATGATTCAGGTAGTATTTTTTATAATCCGTTTTTCCAATATCCGACAGCAATTACTAAATATTTACAATTAATTGTATTTCCAA
>CAZNDF010000076.1:0-2567 GCA_964571775.1 uncultured Gammaproteobacteria bacterium
CTTTTGGCATAATGAAGGAAATAAGCGTCAAAATAATAAGCAATGCTGTAACTGTAGAGGAGGATAAAAATAATAGTGATTATTTTTGAAAATTTATTTTTTGAAAGCATAGAAAAGAAATAATAAATACCACCACTAATTAGAATAGAAACAGGGATAACCATAGCCAAGGCTCGGAGAGCTGATGGAGCTTGGAAAGTTAAAGACGAAGCAATAGGTGAAATTAATAAAAAGAGAAAGATAAAAGCTTTTGATTTTGAGCTCAAGTCTTTAGTTTTGATGATAAAAATAAATCCTAAAAGCAGAAATGGTAACTCGAATAAATGGATCTGGCCCATTTCGGGAACTTTTGAACGAGGAACTTCGTCTCCGTTGATAGATAAGAAGTTTAAATCAAAATGAGAGGTATATTTTTGTCCCCAAGAAACTATATAAAGGATTCTTTTGTTATGCATGGCTCGGTTGATTAACTTGACTCCAGAATGGTTGTTAAGAAGCTCATTTGATCTGTTTATTGGGCCTTGATCAGCAGTTAGTCCAACCCCGCCAAGTCGAGTAGTTCCTCCGTTATTGAGGAAAGAAAATAAAACAGGTGCAGCCAACAACCCAGCAAAAATAATTGGAATAATTATTTGAGGTAGTTTTTTGATAAGGAATTTAAAATAAAGGAGACAAAGACTAAAGGCTAAAAGAGGAGCAATCAGACGAGCTGAGTGGTAAATATAAAGAGACAAAACATAAAAGGTAATAAAAATAGTAAAGTTTTTTAAAAAATTTTCTTTGATTGATTTGAAGAAAAAATAAGTGCCAATAACAATAAAACTTAAAGCGGCGGATGATTCCCAAGCCCCTCGGCTAAAATGAATGTGCCAAGGAGAAAAAGTTAAAATAGAAGCTGCAATAAGAGCTAGTTTTTCTTTTTTGGAAATAAGAAGAATTAATTTGTATAAAAAAAGGATAGTGAGTAAGGAGAGAATAAGATTTGGCATTCTGACGGCCATTGGAGTGAGGCCAAATAATTTAACGAAAGGTATGGCTAAATATACATAGCCTCCTGGTTTAAAATCTCCAAAAGACTTGAAATGAAGTGGCCAGGTAGCTCCATGTTCGTCTTTGCTAGTTAAAATGAGTGAGTAAGCATTGTAACCAAGAGCGGCTTCATCTGGATTAAGAGCAGGTGTTGAGTCAAGAGAAATACCTCTAATTAGAAAAGCGATAACTATTATTAGTGGAAGTAGATATTTATGGATTTTCATAAGCATAAAAAGTAGAAATGTTACCAATAGGACTTAATGGAATAAAATTTTGATAATCGGTCTTTTGGGTAATATCTTGGCGATAGATTTCCTCTTGGGCAAAAATAGCTAATGTTTTTGGATTGTTTTTGACATATTCAAAACTAGGAGTTTCGAATTTTATTTTGTCTAAAGAAGTGATTTTGCCAGTATCTAAACTATCATCGCTTAGTTTGGCTTGTTGTTGGTATTTGACAGGTGAATATTTAGAATAAAAAAGATAAAAAATGTAAGGTTGTCCGTAATAATCGCTAATGATAATTTGGTCATATTTATTTTGATTTTCGATAACATAATTCATGGCCTGACGGTACCCATAAAGGAAATCATACGGGGACCTGATTACCATATGGTTAAGATAGAGATCAGAATAATAAACAAAAGAAAGTAAATAAATAATAAGAATGCCTAGAGAGAATAATTTTGATCGATATTTTTCAAGGAAAGCGAATATTCCTAGACTAACAAAATAAACTAAAGGAATAGAGAGCGACATAGCTCGAACTGATTGAATAGAATCACGAGTGAGAGCTGATGGTATTGGGGCAACAATTAACCAAAGAAGGAAAAACAAATTAAGTTGATCTATTTTTTGACGACTAGATCCAAAGATGATCCCGATGACTAAGAATATGAGACTTGGATACAAAAGAACACCGATATAAGGAGCTGAGTGGCGGGGATTTTGCCAATCACCTTCAAAAGCTAAGAATCGAGGAGAAAAATGGTTGAAGTAACGAGATAAAAAATTACGAATAAAAAAGGTTGGTTGGCTATGAAATATTTGATAGTCGGCTTGATTAGATTCATGGATTATGGTTTGGGTTTCTTCGGTAGATCGAGGGTAAGAAAAAAGGCTAACAACCTTAAGACGATTAGCATTGTGACTAAAAAATAGACCGTAAATAATTGGTAAAGAGAATATTCCTAATGGCAGAATAAAACTTAGAAATATTTTTTTTAGGTTGAGAGATTTAAAATTGAGAACAAAAAGAATAATTATCAAGAATAAACTGATCATTTTCCCTGCTTGGTAAGTAAAGAGAGATAAACCAAAAATAATTGCTGATATTAAAAGGTGTTTTGGTTTTTGTTGATGAATATATTTAAAGAAGAAATAGACAGCTAGGACTAATTCTACGGTGAGGATATTGGTTTCCCAGGCTCCACGACTGAAATGAATGTTGTATGGATTGAAAGCAGTGATAAGAGCAGAAATAATAGCTGTTTTGTGAGCTTTTGGGTTGATTTCTTTGATCAAGAAAAAAATAA
>CAZNDF010000077.1:0-2529 GCA_964571775.1 uncultured Gammaproteobacteria bacterium
AAAACTTAACTGCCGACCAAATTATCGCAACTGCTAAAGCCAAAGGATACAACGTTGATGGAGTTACTACTTGGGAACCACTCTATACTCAAATTTTTATCAACGAAATTGAATCGAAAATACCCCAAGATAAACCATTTATTATCTTCGATTACCCTACCCAAACCTCTCCCCTTTGTCAAATCTGTCCTGACTCCCCCGGATTTAGTCAACGTTTTGAATTTTATATCGGTGGCATGGAAATCGGCAACGCTTATACTGAGTTAAACAACTCTCAAATTTTAAAAGACAATTTCGAAACTGAAACAAAATTTCGTCAAGACAACAAACTTCCTTTTCATCCTTATGATCAAAATTTTATCAATGCTTGTGGTAAACTTCCTCCTTGTGCTGGTATTGGTCTTGGTATTGATCGTTTAGCTATGCTCCTTGCCGACGCTACTAATATCGAAGATGTTCTCTATTTCCCTACTTCACAATTAATCAAAGAATAAACCAAGCCAAAAATTTGAAAATAAACTTAAATTTTTATACAATTAAATATCTATGAGTCGAGCTTCATCACAAAAACCAAAGGTAGACAACCGTTCAACTGTTATCAAAGGTTTTGTCAAACCTACTGTTCCAAATTTCCCGGGAACCAAATCACCTACTGGGTTTAAGCCTACCGGCAGATTTCAAAGCATCAACCGATCCCGCCGATAACTTATTAAAGTGGACTTTTATCTTCTTTAAAACATCTTCCCAGTTCTGACATTCAACTGTTTTAATATCCTTTCTCTTAGTTTCATTGTTATACAAAAAAACTATTCCTTTGTATTTTTTACCCAAACAATCAATTAAACCTGGGTTGTCATCCACAATCCCTTGAATTTCTGGATACAAATATTCCAAAACCTTAGCTTTCCATTTATTTCCATCCTGTCTTAAAATACTTTTAGGCTTAGTAATAATTGATGCTTTAGGAAAATCGTGTTTTTTTAACCAAAACTTGGTTCCTTCAAAAATTGTTTTTGGCCTAACTGTTATATAAGCCGAAATTGGAATAATTTTATTTACTTTGTTCACCACCAAATTAGAGTTTTCTATCAACGAAAATCCTTTTTGAGTCTCATTAGTTTTGATAATATTATCCAAAATTTGTTTTGATTCCTTATCTTGCCAATAAGGTATTTTATCTGTATGTTTATATTTTTTAGCAATTTCTACTGCAGTTAAATTTTCTGGATTACCCTTCTTCTTTATCAACTCCTCTATCATGTAACCAATAGTAAAGGATAGAGTTTCATCAATATCCAAAGCCAAACCCCTTATACTCAAACTTTTTAACCTTTTTTTAAGAGCTACTATTTCTCTGTTTTTTACTTTCATTATTTCTTATTTAGAATACTGTTGCACTTCGTCATGAATAAATTCCAAATCAATTCCCACTTTTTTAAACATTTCTTCTGATTCAGCTCCTGCATGATATTTCTTCTCGCAAACAACTCTTTTGATTCCACAATTAATCAAAAGCATGGCGCAAACTCGACAAGGTGTCATTCGACAATAAACTGTCGCTCCATCAATCGACACTCCTAGTTTTGCTGCCTGACAAACTGCATTTTGTTCAGCATGAACTGTTCTAACACAATGTTCCGATACACTACCATCTTCATTCAACATTTTCTTCATTTGGTGTCCTACTTCATCGCAATGCGGTAAGCCCATCGGCGAACCAACATATCCAGTTACTAAAATTTGTTTATTCTTTACAATTACACAACCACTTCGCCCCCTATCACAAGTCGCTCGTTTGGAAATCGCCTCCATTACTTCCATAAAATATTCGTCCCAACTCGGTCTAACATATTTAGTGGTTGATTCGTTCATAAGTCTCCTTAATTTGCTGATTTAAAAAATTAATATCTTTATCATTAACAATAGTGAAATCTGCCATAGCAATCGGACCTCCTTTATTTAACTTCTCTAATTCTGCATAATCCCGTGATTTTGCCTCTTCTTGAGTAAAAGATCTATGTCTTAATTCCTTGTCCTCAGCTCCAGAAACCCGGTTTGAAATTCTCTCATACCTTAATTCTGGTGGTGCCCAAATCGCTACTACTTTCATCGCTTCCCCAAAATGTTCCTTTAAAATCTTGTACTCTTCCCAAGAATACAAACCATCAGCAATAACATTACCTTTCTTAATTAATTCGTCAAATTTAGGTAAATTCAAAATTGCAAAAGCCGCCATCCCATATTTCGCTCTAAATTCCTCCCTTACCAATCTCTCGTTTGCTTCATTTACTTCTAAACCTCTCTTTACTACTTCATCCAAAGTTAATTGCCCAAATCTGACAAATTGAAACCCGTTTTTCACAAAAAAATCAGACACTACACTTTTTCCCGCTCCACACATTCCTGAAACACAAATAATTTTATTCATTTAAATCCAATTTAACATTAAACTAGACCTGAAACAACAATACTAAGCAGGTCCGCCAGGAGTCGAACCTGGAAAAGCAGTTTTGGAGACTGCTGTGATAC
>CAZNDF010000078.1:0-2474 GCA_964571775.1 uncultured Gammaproteobacteria bacterium
AATTTGCTGCTGCCGTCGCTCAAATCGCCGGTGAAAGAAATATTGATGTTCAATCTATTTTAGATTCTATTGAATTAGGCTTAATTTCTGCTTATAAACGCGATCAAAAAGAACACGATATTGAAGTCCCAGAAGACGCTCAATTTGCTGTTGAATTAGCTCCAGAAAGTGGATCTTTCAAGGTTTATCAAATTGACGGTGACAAAAAGAAAGATGTTACCCCTCCAGGTTTTGGTCGTATCGCAGCTCAAACAGCTAAACAAGTAATTGACCAAAAAATTCATGAAGCCGAAAAAGAAACTGTAATTGTCGAATTTCAAAAGAAAATCGGTTCATTAGTTCCAGGAATTGTCCTTCGTTCTGATCCTTACAAAATGATTGTTGGTGTCGGTAAAACCGAAGGTATTTGTCCCAAAGATGATCAAATCCGAGGCGAGACAATTCAACTCGGTAGTCGTAAGTGGTTTTTACTCAAATCAATTATCAAAGATGACTTAGGTAAAAGCGAGATAGTCTTATCTCGTCGTGATCCTGAATTTATCAAACAGCTTTTCGTCCGAGAAGTTCCTGAGGTTAGCAACCGCACTGTGGTGATCGAAAAAATTGCTCGAGCTGCTGGTGAACGCACCAAAGTTGCTGTTTCTTCAAATCAATCCGGAGTTGATCCTGTTGGTTCATGCATTGGTCAAAAAGGTTCTCGCATCCAAGCCATTCTTAATGAACTTCCTTCTAGTGAGAAGGTTGATGTCGTTCCTTTCTCAAAAAATATCAATCAATTTATTATTCAAGCTTTATCTCCAGCTCAAGATGTCAAAGTCATATCAATTGACCGTAATATCGCTACTGTTTCTGTTCCTGAAAATCAATTAGCCCTGGCTATTGGTGGTGGCGGCGAAAACGTCCGTTTGGCTGGCCAATTAGTTGGACTGGAAATAAAAATAACCCAAAATCAGGAATAAATTCATAGTCCCTGGTTCTTAAAAATATGACGCAAGATAAAAACATATCTTTTAGGCCGCCAATCGTTGCTGTTATGGGTCATGTTGATCATGGTAAAACCAGTCTTTTGGATAAAATTCGTTCTACTGATGTTGTCAAAGGTGAAGCCGGTGGTATTACTCAACATATTGGTGCTTATCAAGTTAAAGATATTACTTTTATTGATACTCCTGGACATGCTGCTTTTTGTGATATGCGTTCTCGTGGAGCCCAAATTACCGATATTGTTATCCTAGTTGTCGCTGCTACTGAAGGTCTTATGCCTCAAACTAAGGAATGCTTGGAATATATTAGAAAATCAAATCTAACCTTCATTGTTGCCATGAATAAAATGGATCTTGAAGGTGCCTCTCCTGAAAAAATCAAAGGCCAACTAGTTGAAGCCGGTTTCACTCCAGAAGAATATGGTGGTCAAACTGCCGTTGTCCCTGTTTCTGCTAAATCTGGTCAAGGAATCGATAAACTTTTAGACTTAATCAAGCTCAATGCTGAAATCATGGAGTTAGAGTCAGAACCAAAGGCTCCACTTCAGGCTTTCATTATTGAATCTAAGCTTGATAAATCGCGAGGTCCAGTTGCTTCTCTTATCGTTCAAAAGGGAACGCTTAATCTTGGTGATATTGTTTATGCTGACAATGTTTTATGTAAGGTCAAAGCCATTGTTAACGATAAAGGTATCAATATTAAATCCGCCGGCCCAAGTACCCCAGTTGAAGTTCTTGGTTTTGAATTAGTCCCTTGTGTCGGAAGTACCGTTACTCCAGAGAAACATGAACCGACAACTATCGAGTGTAAAGTTAGATATGAATATGACGAAAATAATCCTAAGTTAAAAGTAATCCTTAAAGCTGATGTCGAGGGTACTCTTCAAGCTCTCAAACATAGCTTCTCCGATGATGTTTATATTCTTTCTGAAGGTGTTGGTGCTGTGACTGATACTGATGTTTTTATGGCTGATACCGGAAAAGCTCAAATTTTTGCTTTCAATGTCAACACTCCCAAACAAATTTTGAAACTAGCCGAAACTAATCAAGTAAAAGTTTTTCAATCAAAAATAATTTACGAAATTATTGAAAATGTCCAAGCTCAAGTTCTAAAAATGCTCGAGCCAACCATCGACGAAACTGTTCTTGGTGAAGGTTTAATTAAAGCCGAATTCAAGATTGATAAAGTTAGAATTGCCGGTATGCAATGTACTAAAGGAGAAATTAGTAAAGGTGACTTAATCCATCTCAAACGTGATGGAAAAATTATCAAAGACACCAAAGTTGAAGGTATTCACCAAGGTAAGAACATTATTGAAAAAATCAAATCAGGCACTGATTGTGGTATTACTTTTAAGCCTTACGTTGACTTTAAGGTCAATGATGTTATAATAGCCTATAAGAATTAAGAAATATAGCTATTCTAAGCTAATTTCTTACTTTATAAGAATTAAAAACAAGCAGGTTTTCTTATAACAAGATATCTGTAAT
>CAZNDF010000079.1:0-2448 GCA_964571775.1 uncultured Gammaproteobacteria bacterium
CTTGTTTGCCACCACCCATACCAGTTCCAGTAGGATCGCCACCTTGAGCCATAAATCCGGATATTACACGGTGGAATTGAAGTCCATCATAAAAACCATCATCAGCTTTTTTAATAAAATTTGCCACAGTTTTTGGGGTTTTATCACGATAAAGTTTGATAAGTATTTCGCCATTTTTGGTTTTGAGAGAGACGACAGGATTGTCTTGTGGAGCAATAAAGGTGGATGGACTAGAAGTAATATTTTGAGAACTTGTAGGAAGAGTATTTAAATCCATATTGGTATTAGTGGTAGTTGTTTTTTTGGTACAACCAGAAATTAATAAAGAAGAAACAATAATCAAACCGAGAAATTTAATTTTTTGATTCATGTCTTTATTTTATCAAAATTAAGACCTTTTTATCTCCGCTACTGATATCTTCTTTTTGATTAGAAGAGGGAAAGTCGTGAATACTTTCAAGAAGAAGAGAGTAAGAATACTTAAAATAGGCTCCAAACTGAGTTCCAACGTCATGGACGGTGAATTTTTGTTTGTTATCATCGTAACCCAAAATAACTAGATTATGATAATAAGGACCACCGTCTTTGAAGTGTTTGTTTTCTCGATAAAGAGTTTTACCATTGGCAGGGACAATTATTGGAATGTCTTGGGCTAAGTATTTTTTAATATCTTCGATTGAAGGGTTTTTTATAATTTTAGTGGAATAATCAAGATATTTTTGAGCAACAACGGTCATTTTGTCAAGATTCATGTCATGAGAAAAAGATTGTTGATTTTCAAAATCAATCATTTTAAGCAAATCATTTTTTATTGTTTGTGGACTCGAAGAAGCAACACCTCGATAATAATAGTCTACGGTTAACAAAGAGGCTTCTTCACAAGCGTCTTGCCATGGTTGATCCCAGTTTTTTTCGGGAGATTGAGGGACAAAAACAGTTTGGATAAGGTGCTTGTCAGGCAGTCCAGATTCCATAATTTTTGTTGGTAAAGGGATGATTGTTTCTTTGAGCTGGTCTACTTGGTTAGAAATTTGTTCAATTTTGTTGTCTAATTTTGGAAAATTGAGTATCTGGATAAAAAGATAAATTCCAAAAGGAAAAATGATTATTAAAGCTAATAAAATTAATTTCTTTTTTGACATAACTGATTATACAAAATCAGCCATAAAATGGAGTATTATCTTAGTAATTAACGATTGAAAATTTAGAATCTTGTAGTAGAATAAGCGAATGCCTAATTTGACCGATATTCGAAACGTTGCTGTTATTGCCCATGTTGACCATGGCAAGACTACTTTGGTAGATGCACTTTTGAAACAAACCCACACTTTTAGAGATAACCAAAATGAAATGTCGATGGATAGAATCATGGACAGTAATGATTTGGAAAGAGAAAAAGGAATCACAATTTTATCGAAAAATACTTCAGTTTTTTATAAAAATACCAAAATTAATATCGTAGACACTCCTGGACACGCTGATTTTGGTGGAGAAGTTGAACGAGTATTAAACATGGTTGACGGAGTTTTGTTGATTGTAGATGCGGCTGAAGGGCCATTATCACAAACAAAATTCGTTTTGAAAAGAGCTTTGGAATACAAATTGAAAGTTATTTTGATAATTAATAAAATCGATAGAAAAGATCAACAGGTTAAAAAAGTTTTGGCTGATACAGAAAATTTATTTTTATCTTTGGTAGACGACCCAGAATTATTGGATTTTCCAACTATATATTGTATTGGTAGAGACGGTAAAGCTTTTAAACAAATGCCTGAAAATATGGATGAACCAGCCGATATTAGCCCGGTTTTTGAACAAATTTTGGAAACAGTGCCTAATGCAGTTAAAGATATTGACGCTCCTTTTCAAATGTTAGTATCTAATTTTGAAAAGAATGAATATTTGGGTAAATTAGCTGTAGGGAGAATTACTAAAGGAAAAATCACTAAAGGTATGTCAGTATCCTTAGTCAATTCAGATCAAAAAACTAAAGGTAATTTTAGAGTGGAAAGAATGTATGTTAATGAAGGAATTAATAAAGTAGAAGTAAGTGAAGCTGGGTCGGGAGAAATAGTATATTTAGCCGGAATTTCCGCAATTGAAATCGGACAAACATTGACTGATATTAATTGTCAGGTGGCTTTACCAATGATTGAAATTACTCCACCAACACTTAAGGCTAGTTTTGGGCCTAATACAGGAATCTTCGCCAAAGAAGAGGCTAGATTTTTGACAAGCCGTGAGCTTAAAGCCAGATTAAATGAAGAAGTAGAGACTAATTTAGGGCTAAAAATTGAAGATGACCCAAATGATGCAATTCGAGTACTGGTTTCGGGTAGAGGTGAATTACATTTAGCCATTTTAATCGAAAAATTACGCCGTGAAGGGTACGCAATGGAAGTGGGTAAACCAGAAGTAATTTTAAAAACAATTGATGGTAAGGTATAT
>CAZNDF010000080.1:0-2428 GCA_964571775.1 uncultured Gammaproteobacteria bacterium
TGGAATACGGTATGCCACCAACCTCTGGATGGGGTATGGGTATCGATCGTTTTACTCAACTTCTTACCGATCAAGCAACTATCAAAGACGTCATTCTTTTCCCAGCCATGAGAAACGAAGAGTAAAATAAATTAATGAAATTACTTCTCACTTCCGCTGGTATTAGGAATCAAACAATTCTAAAAGGTCTTGACGAACTTGCCCTCAAACCATTCGACCAACTCAAAGTTGCTTTTATTCCCACTGCTGTCAATTTAGAATCAGGTGATAAAGACTGGTTAATCGACGATTTACGTCGGCTTAGTTTCTTAAAATTTTCTCAAATCGATATTGTTGATATCTCAGCGTTACCAAAAGAAATCTGGTTAACAAGATTAGAGGAGTCTGATATTCTTTTCGTCGAAGGTGGCAACACATATCATTTAATGTATTGGTTCAATAAATCTGGTCTTTCAAAAATCCTTCCAAAATTGTTGGAAACCAAAATCTATATTGGTGTTAGCGCTGGATCAATTATCGCTACCCCAAGCCTAATTAACGCCGATTTTGAGTCTAAACCTTTAAAAGAAATTAATGAAGAAATTTTTCACCAGGGCTTAAAATTAGTTGATTTTATGATTGAGCCTCATATTAATTCTGCTTATTTTCCTAATTCAACTTTAGAAAAATTAGCTAAAAGATCAAAAAAATACAACTTCCCGATCTATGGGATCGATGATGAAACCGCTATTAAAATCGATGATGATAAAATTGAAGTTATTAGTAACGGTGTTTGGAAAAAATTTGAAAAATAATATGAATCGCCAAAATTATCTTGATGCTCTAAAAAATTCTCTTGAGACAAATATTGTTTCTCATTCCCTGGCTCTGGAAGCTTGTATGGGTGGAATTTATGATTATCTCAAAGAGAATAATTTGCTCAAACCAAACGAGTTATCCAAAGAAGATTGGCTTTTGGCTGGTCTGATTCACGACATTGACTATGTTGGTGATTTCAAAGAATCTCATCCTAACAAAACCAAAGAAGCTTTATCTAAATCTAATTTAGAAATCTCTGATGAAGTTGATAAATTAGTCAAATCTCATGCTCCAAAAATTTCTGGAATCGAGCCCCAAACCCAAGCTCAATGGTCAATCTTTTGTGCTGACAGTTTAACTGGATTAATCGTCGCTGTTGCTTTTGTTTATCCATCTCGCCAACTCTCTGATGTTAAAGTTTCCTCTGTTTTCAAAAGATTTCTCAAAGAACCTCGCTTTGCCGCCGGCACTCGCCGTGAAGAAGTTAAAATGTGTGAATTGTCAGATGGCCTAAATATTCCTCTGGAAAAATTTATCGAAATCTGTCTCACTTCCATGCAACAAATCGCCCACCAAATTGGGTTATAATTTGTCATGGATAGTCAATCACTAATTCTTGCCAAAAGTTTTTTAAATCAAATTGTCAAAGTAATTATCGACCGCCAACTTGGATCTCTTCACCCAAAATGGAAATTTAAATATCCAGTTAATTACGGTTATTTGCCCGAAGTTTTTGCTCCAGATGGCGAAGAACTTGATGTTTACGTTTTAAAAGTTAACCAGCCTTTAGAAAAATTTATCGGTAGGGTAGTGGCTATCATTCATCGACTCAATGATGACGATGATAAATTAATTGTTATTCCAGAGGGTGAATCTATTACTGATGAAGAAATTAACCAGCTAACTCATTTTCAGGAACAATTTTTCCAACACCAAGTTGTGCGATAATTAATTATGGAATATATCGATAGTTTTATTACTAAGTCCGGTAAAGAAATTAAATTTCGTTATCCATCTATCAATGATGCAGAAGATTTAAAAAATTATATTAATAAAATTTCAGCCGAACAAAGTTTTATTTTGCTTCAAGGTTTCCAAAACACTCTAGAGTCAGAAACAAATTGGCTCAAAGATAAATTGGAAAAAATTTCTAAAAATAAATGTGTTTATCTTTGTGGTTTTTACAATAATCAACTAGTCGCCTGTGCTGAAATTACTTTAGGTTTTGAAGCCAAATCACATCTTGGAAGTTTTGGTATTAGTGTTGCTCTAGAATTTCGCGGACAAGGAATTGGTCAAAAAATTATGGAATTGGTAATTTCTGAATCAATCAAAAAAATGCCAGAAATGAAAATTATTGATCTTGAAGTTTTTGGTCAAAATCAAATCGCTCAAAATTTATACCGTAAATTAGGCTTTATTGAATATGGAAGATTTCCTGGCGGCCTAAAAAGACGAGGATCTTTTGATGACGCAATTTTAATGTATAAAAAAATCTAGTTTTTATTTTTTTAAAAAAACGTTTTGCGTTTAATTTGCGTAGATTTTAAGGGTTTTATTTTGTTAAAATATTACCAATTATGATTGACATTAATTTACTCCGACAAGAACCGGAAACCGTCCGTCAAGC
>CAZNDF010000081.1:0-2401 GCA_964571775.1 uncultured Gammaproteobacteria bacterium
TGGAAGTGCGTTCTTTGGAAAAATTAGTAGTAAGGGTGTGAAGATCGGCCATAATAAAATAGCAGTCATATTCATTCTGGAGTTTAACTCTGTTTTTGAGAGTACCCACATAATGACCTAAATGGAGAGGACCGGTTGGTCTGTCCCCTGTAAGAATACGAGGTTTTTGATTAGTTTGAGTCATAAGTTTATTGATAGTTAAATTTTAACATTAAGAAAAGGAATTACTCCGATAAATCGGAGTTTGATAAATAGGCAAAATTTCTTCGTCTTCGATTTGAAATTTAGTCCTATTTAACAAAAAACCTCCCGGAATAATCGGGAGGGATATGGATATATTTTTTATAAATATAGTTTTATGCCACTAAAACATCTCCCGATTGGGCTAGTTGAAGTCGCCAGAAACGAGATAGTTTTATTAATGACATATTGAAAGAATAATAGCACAAATTTAACTAATAATTAAAAAATAAGAATTAATAATATTTAGAGCAAAATTAAGTATTTTTTCCTTCTTTGACAATGCAGGAAGACATGGATAACAAAATGTATTTTTTGTTGGTATAATAGCCCTAGTTTATAAGAGTCGAAGTCAGGTAACCGAAAGGTGAAGGGACAGTAGACAAACAAAAAAAAAATGACCAAAGAAAAACATGAAATCAAAGCAGAAGTAAGATCTGTTTTGGGTAGAAAAGTTAAAAATTTAAGAAAACAAGGTTTTACCCCAGCTACTATTTACGGTAAGGGAATTGATTCGGTATCAGTACAATTTGCTACTGCTGAAGTAGAAAAAATGTACGAGAATGTAGGTGAATCAACTTTGGTTACTCTTAATTTAGACAAAGAAAATTTACCAATTCTTTTTAGAAACCCACAATATCATCCAGTTGAAGGAAATTTGATTCATATTGACTGCTACAAAGTTAATTTGAAAGAAAAGATTTCGGCTATGGTGCCAATTGAATTTGTTGGTGAATCACAATCAGTAAAAAATGGAAACACTTTGGTAACTGTTACTGATGAAATCGAAATCGAAGCTTTGCCAGCTGACTTGCCAGAAAGTATTGAAGTTGATTTGTCTGTTTTGGATAATTTGGAAGCAACTATCACTGTGGCTGATTTGAAGATTGATACTTCAAAATTGGAAATCTTGACCGATACTGAACAATTGATTGCTAAGACTGAAGAACCAAGAGCTGAAGAAGAAGTAGCTCCAGTTGAAGAAGTAGCTCCAGGTGAAGTACCAGCTATGAACCAAAAGACTGAAGAAGAAAAAGAAGCTGCTGCTAAAGCAAAAGAAGAGGAAGATAAAGAATAATTTATTTTATAGTGCTGTAAAAAAGCCTATCAATATCGGATCGAACAAGATCGAGTTGATGGGCTTTTTTGATGGAATCAATGGCTTGATCGTTTAGTCCGAGGAGGGTTTGAGATTTGGCTAACTCAACAAAATCATCGGCATTTTTGTCAGAATTAACTTCGAGCTGATCAATTCTTTTTTGAATTTCTTGGGGTTGATGGGCAATTTTATAATCTGTGACTTGTTCTTGGTTGAGACCAGGTTCTAAAATAGAAGCGTTTTCCCAATCGTTGTTTTGAACTAGAAGGTGCCAAAAATCAAGACGACCCAAATAACTAGTACTACCGACAAGACTAGAAAAATTGATTTTTGATTTGGTATAGCTGTCAGGGAGATTCTTGACTGAGTAAAAATTCCAAGCGATTATCAGAGACAAAATAATTATTACTGGCAGCTTAAGTTTCATAGATTAATTTTCAGTCCTTAAAACCTAACCATGACAGGTGACGGTTTAAGATTATTTTAAACCGACAGGCCAAGAGGAAAAGATTAAAAGTTCTTTAGATAAATTATACTTGGAAATTAGATCCTGATAAACAGTTTCAGTGACAAAAGGAATAAACGGATGAAGTAGTTTCATGGAAGTCACTAATACGGTTAACAGAACTGGAATAACATCAGCTCCCCTATCTTTGGCAGATTCGATATAAATATCACAGAATTCGTGCCAGAAAAACTGATAGAGATCTTCACTGGCTTGACCAAAATGGTAGTGCTCAAGATGTTTGGTAGTGGAGACAATCAATTTATTTAATTTATCTAAGATATCTTTGTCGGCGGGAGTAAGAGTTGTTTGGTCGATATTTAAAGAAATATTTTTAACATCAAGACGATCAATTAGCATTTCGACAAAGCGGGAGGCGTTCCAAATTTTATTAACAAAATTTCGTTGGGCACGGATTTTGTCTTCGGAAAGTGAAATGTCGCTCCCTGGAGCTACCCCAATAACTAAAGCCATACGGAGAGCGTCAGCACCATAGACATTAGACATAGTTAATGGATCAATAACATTTCCCTTACTTTTGGACATTTTTTGACCTT
>CAZNDF010000082.1:0-2384 GCA_964571775.1 uncultured Gammaproteobacteria bacterium
CTTTCTCAAAAAGTCCCTCAATTCTAAAAACTAAATTTTAGTGTAAAATAAGCCTATTAGTTTGTTTTTACAATTATGGTTCAAAAATTTCCCGAAAAAGTTTATCTAAAATCTGATGCTTTAGTTGGTCTTTATGTCTTTTGCATTGTCACCGCTGAACTCATGGGATCAAAAACTTTCCCTCTCTTAAAAATATTTAATTTTAGTCTCAACGGTTCTGTCGGAATGTTCCTTATGCCTTGGATTTTTTCTATCAATGATATTTTTACTGAAGTTTTCGGTTTTAAACGAGCCAAGAATTTAGCTAAGATCTCACTTATTATCGTTCCACTTTTAATTTTACTCGCCGCTTTCGCTGTTGCCTTACCTCCAACTGCTCGATTTAGTTCTATTAATAATTCTTACACCACCATTTTTGCTTATTCTATCCGTATCTCTATTGCCAGTATTATTGCTATGGCTGTTTCCAACTTTGCTGATATCAATTTGTTTTGGCACCTCAAACAAAAACTATCAAAATATGGGCTATGGTTTCGTAATAATCTTTCTAATATTCTAGCCACTCTTTTGGACACCGTGGTTTTTATGACATTAGCTTTTTATGATCCGACTCATGAATTTTCTAATAATTTCCATTTTTTAATTGGCTTAATTACTCCATATTGGCTACTTAAAGTTTCCATGTCGGCCATTTCCACGCCTTTCGTCTATATGGGTATCAAGTGGCTCAAAAAAGATGATAAAAAACTATAACCAAGCCATCTCTTATCTTCGCAAAACCATTCCTAATAACAAAAATAAGTTTCCTGGAGGGCTAGGTTTAGACCGTCAATCCGAGATCCTTCGACTTTTAGGAGATCCTCAAAATAAAGTTAAGGCTATCCATATCGCTGGTACTTCAGGTAAAGGTTCTACTGCTTTTTATCTTAGTTCACTTTTGGTCAGCCAAGGTTTCAAAGTTGGTCTAACAGTTTCCCCTCATTTAATTGACATTCGGGAACGTTTCCAGATTAACAATCAACTAATTTCCAAAAAAGAATTTGTTGATCACCTTAATCAAATTATTCCAATTATTGACCAAGTTAAAATATCAAAATTCGGTAAACCAACTTTCTTTGAAATTTTAATTGCTCTATCATTTCGTATTTTTTATCAGCAAAAAGTTGATTACATAATAGTCGAAACTGGACTTGGTGGACTTATGGACGGAACCAACACTATCACTTCCTCAAATCAAGTTTGTGTTTTTACTAAATTTGGTCTAGATCATACCGCTATTCTGGGTAAAAATATTACTTCCATTGCTACCCAAAAAGCCGGGATTATCCATCCTCAAAATCCAGTTTTTTCTATCAATCAAATCAGTGCTGGTCGAAAAGTTCTAAACCAAACCGCTCAAAAAAATAACACTTCAGTTGTCTACGTATCTCCAAAAAATAATTTTAAAAATATCCATATTCAAAACACTTCTCTTATCTATGATTTTGTTTTTGATCATCTAGCCATTCCTCAAGTTAAAATAAATTCTATTGGCCTTTACCAAATCGAAAATAGCGCTCTAGCTTTGTCTGTAGTTATATTTTTATCCTTTAGAGATAAATTTAATCTCAATATTTCCAATGCCAAAAAATGTCTGTCATTGGTTAAATTCCCTGGACGAGTTGATATTAAATCACTAGGGGATCATTATCTTATCCTTGATGGCGCCCACAACCCTCAAAAAATGAATGCTCTTATTAAGAGTCTTAAAAAATTTTTGCCCAATCAAAAATTTACTTTTGTTTTAGCTTTTAAACAACGCAAAGATTTTTCTAAAATGATTCGTAGTTTAGTTTTAATCGCCAATAAAATTATTATCACCAAGTTCAAGGTTGCTTCTGATTATATGATCCAAACCTCTCAACCATCTACCAGTATTATCAATACTTTCAAAAAACTAAATTTTACTAATTACCAATATCTTCCTAATAAAAGTCTCGCTCTCGACACCGCTCTCAAATCAAAAGATAATATTGTTGTTACTGGCAGTTTGTATCTTCTCGGCGAAGTTTACCCGATCTTAAAAGATAAAATCAATCTTTAGTCTTTTTATATTCTTCAATTTCCTTCAATAACTTTTCTGTTGGCTTTCGACAATCACAGTTTTTTGTTAAATAGGTCTAAATTTGAACCGTAGGGCCAAATTTTGCCTATTTATCAAACTCCGATTTATCGGAGTACTTTGTCTAAAAAACACCATCCATGTTTATTGGGATTTTTCAAATGCCATTCTCTATTTATAGCCATAAATTTTCTTTTTGTTCCATTACTGATTTGTAACCCAAGTCAAATAAGTATTGATAATTTTTCTTTCTAAAATCCAAAATAAAAGTTTCTTCGTCTTT
>CAZNDF010000083.1:0-2372 GCA_964571775.1 uncultured Gammaproteobacteria bacterium
GTCTTGCGACACACCGTTCTGAGCGATGCTTGTATACCAATTTCAACACCCTGGCGGTCAAAGTATGTTATTTTAACATTCAAACCTATTTTTTATAGTAAAATCCGATATGAAACCAAATATTTCTCAAAAAGAATTTGATACTGGAGAAATTATTATCAATCAGCTTTTCATATCAAATCCCAGACTCTTGCCGTATTTTCTTAAACACTATTTACCCGACTATGAAAATTTTTCACCTGAGATTACCAAGTATGGTCTTTGGTTCTCAAAAAATTTTTCAATCCAAAAAGAATCAAAACTAAAATACGATAAAATAGTTTTCTTATGTAATGGCTTGGCTGCTAGTGGTAAAGACAGTATTTATAGCGAAATGAAAAACCTTAGTCCAAATCTATTTTTTAAAACTGTTACCGCCACTTCCAGGCCAATGAGGGAAGGTGAAATTAACGAAGTTGATTATTTCTTTTATAAGCCCGACGAATTCTTAGGTTCTTTAGAAAGAGATGAATTTCTAGAATTTATTAAAAGAGGGGAAACATATTATGGTCTCCCCAAAAAAAGTCTTGACTTTGCTTTTAACCAACCTAACCCCATTATCTACTGCCAAATAGAAATGAGTGGTTGGAGCAAACTTGAAGAATATATCAATACTATTAAAGATAAAAAAGTATTAATCATTAAGGCTTTCGTTCTACCAGACATGAGTTTTGCTGAATATATTGATTGGCTTAAATACAAACGAGCCAACGATGATTTAAGCTCACGTATCAGTAAAACTGGGTGGGAATTAAAAAACGCCCCTCAAAAAGCTGATTTTATTATTACTAACCGCATTCGCGAGAATTCTCCTACTCTCACTTACATAGCCAAAACTATTATCAACCAATTGATAGAAACAGCCAAATTATCTGAATTCCAAAAATTTATAACACCCACCGAAAAATTAAGCTCTACTAAAAAAATTAAAGAAGTAATTTCTATTCACGATTCAATTGAATAGACAAAACCATTTGGGTTGGTAGACTTATTTATGGTAAATCATCTACTCATTTATTTCTTTTCTTTTATTGGTGTCTGGATAGGATCAGGACTAACAGTCAAATCTGTTGAAAAAATATCCAAAAAACTCAAAATATCATCATTTATTGTTTCTTTTGTTCTTTTGGGTTTCTTTACTTCCATTGGGGAAATTTCTGTAGGCATTAACTCCCTTCTTAAAAATAATCCAGAGGTATTCGTTGGTAATCTTGTAGGAGCTTCAATTGTTATTTTTATGTTTATTATTCCACTTTTGGCAATTGTTAGTAAATCAATCCAAATTACTCCAGAATTTAGAGGATTCAATCTACCAGCATCACTTCTAGTGGTCGCTTTACCATCGCTTTCAGTAATGGACGGCAGAATTACTAAAACAGACAGTATTATCAATATCGTCCTATTTATCTTTCTTTTAATTAATATTCAAAACAAAGACAGTCTTGTTGGTAGATTCAAAAAAATAAATCAATCAAAAACTAAAATCAGTAAAGATATTCTAAGAGTAATTTTTGGAATTGTGGTTATTTTTACTTCTAGTTATTTTATTGTCGAACAAACACTTTATTTTTCAAATATATTAAAAGTATCACCGTTTATTATTAGTCTTTTGGTCACTAGTCTCGGAACAAATATTCCAGAGTTATCTTTGATTTTAAGATCAGTTATTATGAAGAATAATCAAGTCGCTTTCGGTAATTATATTGGGTCAGCCTCATTTAATTCCCTCCTTATGGGTACTTTATCGCTTGTTTACGGAAAGACGATTATTCTCAGTAATAATTATTTAGCTAGTTTGGTTTTTTTAGTCATTAATCTCTTTTTATTTCATCATTTTGCCAAAACCAAAAATACTATATCTAAAAAAGAAGGATTGATTCTTCTACTTCTCTACTTCCTATTTATTTTTACTGAGCTTTATGTCGCTAAAATTATTTTGTAGTCGCGCTCAAAAATCCATTGATCAACGACAAAACTATTCCAAATAAAATAGCTGTCCACAAATTAAGAACCAAAAATCCCGAAACAATTGAAGAGACTAACAAAATCATCACTGCATTAATCACTAAATTGAATGATCCCAACGTCAAAATATTAATTGGCAAAGTCAAAAGCGTTACGATAGGTTTAATAACAAGATTAACCAATGATAAAATTATCGCCACCACTACTGCAACAGAAAAACCATCCACAGTCACACCAGGAATCACATAAGCGCTAACCATAACTGCTACTGCCATTAAAAATAGTTTTATTATTGCTTTCATATTGTGTTTACCAAAAACAAAATCAAACTTATTGTTGGAGCGGGTAAAGGGAATCGGACCCTTGCC
>CAZNDF010000084.1:0-2357 GCA_964571775.1 uncultured Gammaproteobacteria bacterium
TAGTTTTATGTTTGGTGGTAATCCCAAAAATAAATTCTATTCTTTTAAATTTTC
The DNA here is from genome assembly GCA_964571775.1 of uncultured Gammaproteobacteria bacterium. GTDB lineage: Bacteria > Patescibacteriota > Microgenomatia > UBA12405 > UBA12405 > WARW01. Next base: position 55 of record CAZNDF010000084.1, read on the forward strand.
TAATTCCGACTGGTCAATTATCGAAGGTGACGAGTCTGTTCATGGTCTCGATAAACAAGCTAAATTTTTATATTACCGACCAAAATATTTAATCGTTACCAGTGCTGATTGGGAACACAAAGATTGCTATCCCAATGAAAAATCTAATTTTGATGCCTTCAAAAAATTAGTTGAACAACTACCATCGAATGGTCTTTTAGTTCTTAATCATCAAAATCAAAACTCCATAAAATTAGCCGAATATTCTCCCTGTCGAGTTATTACTTACAATTCTCCGAACTCTGATTATTTTATTGAAAAAATTAATCGTCAAAACGAAACCACCAATCTTTTAATTCATACCCCTAATGGGCTAATAAAAATTACCACTAGCCTTATTGGTCAATTTAATTTTGAAAATATTCTAGCAGCAATTAGTCTCTGTGATAGTTTAAATTTAAGTCGCTATTCAATTTCAAAAACAATTACCTCATACAAAGGTGTTAAACGACGTTTAGAATTAATCGATAAACGAAATAATATTCTTTTTTTTGACGACTTTGCCCAATCAGATCAACGCATCAATTCCGCCATATCGGCCATAAAACAACACTTTCCAAATAAAAACATAAAGGTCTTGTTCCAACCCCATGCATCATTTAGTCAATATAAAAATAGTCTTTGTGAACTCAAAAATTCTTTTGATTTAGCCAATGAAGTTGTTTTGACTCAACTAAAATTCAACCCTAATATAGGTAAAAAAGATCGTAATACTGCCAAAGATTTCCGGGATTGTATTGGTCCAAAACTAATTTATCTCCCTCTCAAAAAGCAAATAATAAAGTATTATAAAGATAGTCTGATGCCAAATGATATTTTAATTTATATGAGTTCTGGTGGTCTTGAAGGTAGTCGCATTTTCAAATCAGTTATTAATTATTTCAAATAAATATGTCACGATATATTGTCACTGGTGGTAAAGAATTACGCGGTGAAGTCTCCATTCGTGGAGCCAAAAACGCTAGTTATAAACAAATAATTGCTTCTATTTTAAGCGACAAAACAACCCAGCTTGTCAATGTTCCCAATATTTCTGATATTAAGATAACCGAAAGTATCGCCAAAAGTATTGGTTCAACCATAAATTATTGCGGTGAACACTGCCTCGAAATCACTACCCCAAAAATTGTTAATTCTGTTGTCCCTGCTGGCACCGGAGAAAAATCACGAACATCATTTATGTTTTCAGCCCCACTTTTAGCTCGTACTGGCAAAGCTATTGTCCCTACTCCAGGCGGAGACAAACTTGGTGCTCGTCCATTAGACCGTCTTTTTGACTGCTTTAATCAAATGGGCATCAAAACTGAAGTCACCGACAGTCAGATCACTTTTAATACCGACAAAATCAAAGCCGTTCACTACACTTTCAACAAACCAACTCATACTGTCACTGAAACAGTTATTATGGCTGCTGTTTTCGCCGATGGTCAAACTATTCTCGACAATTCAGCTCAAGAACCAGAGATAGATGATTTAATCTCAATGCTCAATGATATGGGAGCCAAAATAAATCGCGATTCTCACAACCCAGGACGTATCATTATTGATGGAGTCCGATCTCTTAATGGAACCCACCATCAAATTATTTCTGATCGAAATGAAATCGTTACTTTTGCTTGTGCTGCTTTAGCTACCAAAGGGTCTATAAATATTCTTCGAAGTGATCCAAAAATCGTTCAAACCTTTCTTGATACCATCGAAAAAATGGGTGCCAAAGTTATTCCTGGAAAAGACGAAATTACTGTTTCTTGGATTCAACCACTCAAAAACATCAATATTGAAACCGGTCCAGAACCAGAATTTATGACTGATTGGCAAGCAATTTTTAGTGTTCTTTTAACTCAAACTGTTGGTTGTAGTTCGATCATCGAAAGAGTTTATCCTTCCCGATTTCAACATATCGAAAATCTAAAAAAAATGGGAGTCAAAGCTACCTTCTTCAATCCAATAGTTGACGATCCTTCAACATATTATCAGTTCAATCCAGAAAGTGACCGTCCTGAATTCTTCCACGGAGTCAAAATTTACGGACCAACCAGTCTACAACCATCTAATTTCACTATCAATGACCTTCGTGCTGGTGCATCAACCACTCTAGCTGCTCTTACTGCCAAAGGAACATCAATCATTGACGGGGTTGAGTATATTGAAAGGGGATACGAAAAGTTAGCTGAAAGATTATGTGCTCTCGGTGCTAACATAGAATATATTAAAACTTAATTTTTTATGATTCATTTGTATTTAGGAATTTTATTATTCGCTTT
>CAZNDF010000085.1:0-2348 GCA_964571775.1 uncultured Gammaproteobacteria bacterium
CAAGCCGCTGAGGCCTTCTGGCGAAGGATGCGAGCACTGCAAAAATGTTATCAAGCCAAATAATTAAGCTATAATCCTCTTATGGATACTGACAAAATTTATTCTGATCTCAAATCTAACTTCCCTGACACAGAAATTTACCAAAATCATTTACTTGCCCCATACACTACTATTAAAATTGGCGGTCCTGCCGATATTTTTATTCACACTCACTCCTCGGAAGAACTAACAAAAATATTAAAATTTTTAATTGGCGAAGATAATATTTTTTCAGCGCGCTGCCGTGCTTGGCCTTCTGGCGAAGGATGCGAGCACTGCAAAAAATCATTATCGAGCCAAGATATCACCATAATTGGAAACGGCTCTAATACTTTAATTTCCGACTCCGGCATTCGCGGTATTGTTATCAAAAATTCTTCCACCACTTTTTCTATCTCCGACACTACTAGTCCTCCCCAAAAAATCGACCGATTCTCTACTCAACGCACCGAAAACGATCCTAGTAAATATCTAAATTTTGGCGCTCTCGATTATGATGAGTCTGACAAACCTCGAGTTTTAGTCAAAATTGACTCCGGATGCAACCTACCTCAAATAATTAACCAACTTATCGACAAAAATATCACCGGACTTCAATGGTTTGGTTATATACCTGGAAGTATTGGTGGTGCCATTTTTGGTAATATCCACGGCGGCGCCTACAATTTCTCTGATTTTATAAAAGAGGTCGAAGTTTTCGATCTCCAAACATCTAACATCTTACATCTAACATCTGATCAACTAAACTGGGGTTATGACTTCTCTTCCTTTCAACAAAATCCTCATTTAGTTATTCTTTCTGTCTCCATGTCTTTATTTCAAGGCGATACCGCCAAAGCCAGAGAAACCGTTCTCGCTTGGGTTAAACAAAAATCAACTGTTCAATCAATGAATTCCCTTGGTTCTGTTTTCAAAAATCCCCCTCTCGAAACTTGTCAAAAAATTTGGGGCGAACAAAAATCCGCCGGTTGGATTATTGATAATGAACTAAAACTCAAAGGTCAAAACAGTGGCGACGCTCAAATTAGTCTCAAACACGCCAATTTTATTATCAATAATGGCCATGCTACCGCCAAAGATTACCTAAATCTTGTAAGCTTAATTCAATCTCAAATGCAAGAAAAATTTGGTTTTCAATTTGAACTTGAGATTAAATTAATCTAAAAAATTAAAAAAGGGTAGGTCGCAAAGTTGATAAATGCAATTAAGCATTGTCTCACACTCCGCAACCCACCCCTTATTTGGAGCCAAATAAATTAGCCCCGAACTAAACCAAACCTTCCATTACAATTGGAGTAACAGTTTAGCCATAGGCGACCAGATAACATTTTTGATACCAATTTTCCAAATAGCGATGTTTTCGCCAGTCAGACACTCGCCCTGATAGATAACTTTGGTCAAACTGCCACCCTTCAATCCATAAACCGGAAACCGCTGCTTAAATTTCAAAGCAATTTTAATTGCATTCTCGTCAGACAGCGTCACCCGGTCTATAGCATAAACCATCCGAAGGTTTTCATTGTCCATAACATAGGTCCTTTGCCTCTTGGAAGCACTTAAAACCCTGCAAAGATCAACCAGATCTCCTTTTTCCATCAAACCATAACAATAGTCTCCCGGGAAAAGCAAATCTTCTCCATTCAAGGTTCTCGCCCAGATGACTTTGGTGGACAAACAATAACCCTCGGGCATTTCCGCCGTATTCATCGACGTCAAATCTGTTGGATACACGATCTTCGCTTCTCGGTCAACCCTACAAACAGACAAACTCTCAATTCCAGATCGAACATTACTAAGTAGTAACCTTTCTCCGGAAGTCAACTTAAGATCTCTTTCCCTTCCTCGTAGTTCGACGCTAGACCCTATGGATGCCAATTGCAACATGTCAGTCAGTCCCCTCTCAAAATATTATTCTCTAACCCTTTTGGGGTAGAACTTAATCGATATTAGATCAACTAAGTTCTACTCCAAAATAAGGTTATTTTTAAGGTTCTTGTTTTAAAAATTATCGCTTCGATAACCTAAAACAAACAACCAAATTGTATCCCAAAAACTTCCATTCGTCAACCATTATAGGACAAAAATTATTTATTTCTCAATACTTTCCAAATAAACACTGGTAATACTTGTTGTCTTTTGATTCGTTTTGGCTCTTTTATCAATGAATAAAGCCATTCCATCCCTACTTTTCTCACCCAACCAGGAGCTCGTTCCAAGTCACCACTGTAATAATCAAAACTTCTTCCCACCCCCATAACCAAACCAACATTTAAACTTTGCAAATTTTTATCTATCCAGAATTCCTGTTT
>CAZNDF010000086.1:0-2221 GCA_964571775.1 uncultured Gammaproteobacteria bacterium
ATTGGAGGTTCCATGTTAGATTTTTTCTTGACCAAGGTTAAAGGTTTATTTTCTTCACCTACACCTAATCAAAAGTCCGCTGTTAAAAAAGAAACTGTAAAAGCAACTAATAAAGAGACAAAAGCAGTAGAAACCAACACTGATGACGATAAAAACCGAGTAGTTTTTACCCCAAACAAACCATCTTCTGTTTCAACCCCAACCCAAGTAGTTGAAGTCGCCCCATCCATTTCTCAAGCTGAAGTTGATCGAATCAACGCTCAAGCTCAAGCCGTTCTTCAAAACGCCAAAAAAATTGAATCAGAAGCCAAGTCTAAAGAGGCTGAAATTTTTCAACGTTTATCATCTCTAGATGAAAAAGAACGTTACCTTATTCAAAAAGAAAGATCTTTAGATCAACAGTCATTAGAGGTAAAAACCAAATTAGCCAGTGTCGATGAACTTTATCGTAAACAACTCGACAAGCTTGAAGCAATCTCTGGTCTTGATGTTGAAAAAGCTAAACAATTAGTCATTAGTAGTACTGAAAAGAAAATGTCTTCTTGGGTAGCCAAAAAAATCGATGAAGCTCGTGATGAAATTCGCCAAAAAGAAGAAGAGATTACTAAAGAAGTTATCGTTGACAATATCCGTCACGGGGTTACTGACTATGTTGCTGAATACACAGTTTCTACCATCTCTTTAGCCGACGAAACTATTAAAGGAAAAATTATTGGTCGTGAAGGTCGTAATATCCGAGCTTTTGAAAAGGCTACCGGAGTCGAACTGGAACTTGATGAAACCAATGATATTCGTATTTCTTCTTTCGATTCTACTAGACGCGAAATTGCTCGTATTTCTCTTGAAAAATTAGTTAAAGACGGACGTATTCAACCACTTAAAATTGAACAAGTCGTGGCTCAAACCAAAGGTGACATGGATAGAATTTTGGTTAATGAAGGTAAAAAACTTTGCCAAGAAGTTGGAGCTTTCAACTTACCTATCGATCTTATAAAGGAAATTGGAAAATATAAATTCCGTTTTTCTTACGGTCAAAATTTAGCCAAGCACACCATTGAAGCTACTAAAATAGCTACAGGTATCGCCTATGAGTTAAAAGCTGATGTCAATACTGTTCGTCTTGGTGCTTTGTTGCATGACATTGGTAAAATAGTTGCCGATCAAGAAGGTACTCATGTTGATTTAGGTGTTGATCTTCTTCGAAAATATAAAATTCCAGAAAAGGTTATCAATTGTGTTGCTGAACATCACGAAGACAAAGAATTCTCTTCTATCGAATCGGTTATCGTTTATATTGGCGATGCTGCTTCAGGTGCTCGTCCTGGTGCTCGCTATGAAGTTCACGAAGAATATCTTAAGCGAATGAAAAATATTGAAGAAGTCGCTAAGGGTTTCTCTGGAGTCACTAGTGTTGCTGCTTACCAAGCTGGTAGGGAAGTTGTTGTTATCGTTGAACCTTCCATGGTTTCCGACTCAGAAGCAGAAGTGTTAAGTCAAAATATTGCCGAAAAACTCGAAGAAGAAGCCAAATGGGCTGGTCAAATAAAAGTTACTGTTATTCGAGAACTTCGTACTAGCAGTATTATTGCTGCACCAAAAATCAACAAAAGTGCGGTAAAAGAGAGTTAAAATTACTTGCATTTTCCGTACATTCCGTTATTATTAAAATAATTATTTATTAAAATAAAATAAAAACAAATGACCAAAAAAGATCTCATCGAGTCTGTCTCCCAAAAAGCCAAACTTAGTAAAAAAGCTGCCAAGCAAGCTGTAGAAACTTTTCTTTCTGAAATAATGAAAGCTCTTGCTAGTGGTGAAACTGTTAAACTTTCTGGTTTTGGAACATTCAAAACCAAAATGTTCAAAGCTAAAACCATTAAAGCTATTGGTTCTAAAGAAGCCAAGAAAATTGTCGCTCGCCGTATGCCTCGATACATTCCTGGTACCAAGATCAAGAAAATGGTCAAATAATTTCTTCTGAAATTAAATCCGCTAATTAGCGGAAAACTCCCCATCTACTAATTAATAGACGGGGAGTTTTTGTTTCTTGTCTCACGCTATAATTGGTAATGGCATCAAAAATAACTATGGTTATGGTCTCATCTATCAATGGTTACATTACCAATAAAAACGATCCAAATATTTACGCTTGGACTTCTCGCGAGGATAGTCAAATTTTTCTAAATATGGTCAAAAAATCAGATCTTGTTATTATGGGAAG
>CAZNDF010000087.1:0-2219 GCA_964571775.1 uncultured Gammaproteobacteria bacterium
TCTTTAATGATGCCTTTTTTACAAATTATTTCTGCTGTTGGGTTAGTTTCTTTTATCGAGACCGTTCCTATCAAACTCAAGCAACTCCTTTATCTCATTACTTTTGGACTCTTTAGTTTTTTTAGTTTAGTTTTCCTCGAAAGATATTTTTTCCAGGGAAACCAAATTTTGTCAAAAGGTATGCTTTATGGTCACAAAGAAGCCAATCAAATTATTCAAAAATTATCTGTTGATCAAATTATTTATTCTCGAAAATTATCAGAACCACAGGCATATGTTGCTTTTTTCAATCAGATCAATCCCAAAATTACCCAATCAGGTTCTACTGATTGGCTAGAATATGAAACCAATAAATTATCCTTCTTAGATCAGTTGGGAGAATACCGTTTAGGGAATTTCATTTTTAGAGAAATTAATATTCCTAGCGATAGTCAACTCCGCAACACCCTTATTGTCGGCCGCCCTGAAGAATTTCGAGATATTAAACCAGACTATATTATTAACTATCCTAGTAAAGCCAAAACTGAAGCATCTATTTATATCTACCATACTAAATTATGAAATTCTCCAAACTAAGTTTAATTCTTATTATCATAATTGGGTTTGTTCTCCGCTTAGTTTTCACTAGTGAATATCCAGCCAGTCTTAATTGGGACGAAGTTTCTCATGGTTACAATGCTTATTCGATTTTAAAAACAGGTAAAGATGAGTGGGGGAATGTCCTCCCTGCAATTTTTAGATGCTACGGTGATTTTAAACTCCCTGTTTATATTTATTTAACTGTTCCTTCGGTCCTGATTTTTGGGTTAAATCCATTCTCTGTCAGGTTAATTTCCATTCTTGCTGGTAGTCTCACCCCATTAATTATTTACTTAATAATTAAACATTTACTTCCCAAAAATAAACTTCTCCCTGTCCTAGGAATGCTTATATTTTCTCTTTCACCTGGAACTATTTTTCTCTCCCGCATTGCTCTAGAAGCCAATCTTTTTATGTTTTTTTTCTGTCTAAGTTTCTATTTTCTTCTCACCAAAAAATACTCTTGGAGTAGTTTTTTCTACGGAATATCTCTCTTCACTTATAACAGCAGCCGAGTTTTACTTCCGTTTTATTTTATTGCTTTAATATTTTTTATTGTCAAAAATAAATTTCACCTCAAAAAATATTTTTATCAATTTTTACCTTTTACTTTATTGGTCTCTTTAGCCGTCTTCCAAACACTTGACCAGTCTGGACAAGCCAGATATCAATGGGTCTCCATTCTTGATTCTGGGTCAATCAATCAAATAAATGAATTAAGACAAACCTATCCTCGTTTTTTAGTTAACAAAGCGACTTATTTTACCTTTTTTGCTGCCAAAAACTATCTTAATCATTTTAATCCCAGCTATCTTTTTTTTAATGGTGGTTCTAATTATCAGTTTAGTTTGCCAAATTTCTTTTTATTTTCACCGTTACTAATGCCATTATTCTTTTTGGGTATATTTTTCCTTATCAAAAATATCCATCAAAATAAATTCAAGTTAATTTTATTTTGGTTACTAATTTCTCCTCTCCCATCTAGTATTACTCGCGATGCGCCACATGTTCTTCGTAGTATTGTTCTTTTACCCGCTGTTGCTATTACTATGTCCCTTAGTTTAAGTTTTTTCAAAAATAAATTTTCCAAAACAACTTCAATTTATATATTACTTACCTTATTGTTAGGTCAAATTTTATTTTGGCCAAAATACATCGACTATTCTCAAAAATACTCATCATCCTGGCAATATGGCCATCAGGAAATGATTTCTTATCTAAAATCAATATATTCCGATTATGACCAAATTTTAATCACCAAAAAGTACGGTGAACCCCATGAATTTTTGCTCTTTTATTGGCCATGGCCGCCATCATCTTATCAAAATGATTCTCACAAGGATTGGAACTTTCACGCCAATTGGTATTGGGTTGATGGTTTCGATAAATTTCGTTTTTTAAACGATTGGGAAATAAAAGATCAAACCCAAAAAATATCCCCCAAAAAAAAGACACTTTTAATTACTTCACCAAACAACTACAATCAAAGTAATGCTAATCTGTTAAAAACAGTTAATTTTCTTGATCATTCAGTCGCCTTTGAAATATTAGAAATAAAATGAAACAGTTTCAAAAAAATACCATCTTATTAGTTTTTATTTTTATAACTGGTTTTTTAGTCAGATTTCTTTTTTCCCAAA
>CAZNDF010000088.1:0-2130 GCA_964571775.1 uncultured Gammaproteobacteria bacterium
CTTAAATAATAATATTTTGAAAAATGGATTTGAAGAAACTTTTGTTTCATTAGCACTAATCTATGGGGTTGTTGTGGTTTTTGTGAATGCATTTTTTGTCGCTAAATTTTGTAAAAAATAGATTGAACTATAAGAGTAGAAAAGTTCCAGACTCACTCCATTTACAGAAAAGTTTTAGGATTTGCGCTTGGCTTGTCGAATATCAGAATTTAGAGTTTTGAAAATCCCCCTAGCAGCCATAATACCAGTAGCGGCGGCTCCAGTAATTGAACCAGCCATACCAGAAGCATCGCCAGCAACAAAAAGATTTTTAACATTCGTTTCCATATTGGAGTCAGTTTTTACTTTGGTGGATCTAAATTTTACTTCGGGAGCATAGAGTAAAGTCGATCCAGAATTAATACCGGGCATAACTTTGTCTAATTGAGCTAGACCTTCTAAAATATCGGTAACAATCCGGTGAGGTAGGGCCATGGAAATATCACCTGGTGTGGCATCTTTTAAACTTGGTGTAACAATTGACTTTCGAAGACGGGAAATAGTACTACGACGTCCTCTTTTTAAATCAGCTAAACGTTGCAAAATTGGTTTACCGCCACCGATAGTAGTGGCCAGTTCAGCAATAGACCTGGCATAAAGAAGTGAATTTTCGACAGGTTCGGTCAAATGAACTTCACAAACAAAAGCAAAATTAGAATTTGGTGAAGCATGATCAGAAAGAGAATGGCCATTAACACAAACGTAACCAGCATAATCTTCCCGAGCGACAAAACCGTTGGGGCAACTACAAAAAGTTCTAATGATGTCATCAAAAGTATTGGTTCTGACTTTGAAAACAACTTCGTATAAAGCTTCGGCATGACGCCTCATGATGTATGAAGGAAATTCAACACGGACACCAACTTCGACCATATCGTAGGTATATTTGATTTTGTATTTATCAGACATGAGCTGGAACCAACGAGCCATGCCACGGCCGGGAGCTAATAAAACTTTTTTGGAAAAATAATCAGTAGTGTTGGTTTTAACTCCGACAAGAAGATTATTTTCGACAATTAAGTCGGTGACTTCTGTTTGGTCGAGAAAAATAACACCGTTTTTTTCTAAAAAGTCCTGAAATTTATGCATGACGACTTTTAGTTTATCGGTGCCGACATGTTTGGCACGACGAACAATAAGTTCAACATCGTGGATTTGAGCTTCTTCAATAAGTTGGTTAACTTCGGCCTTATTTTTGGGATACTCTTCAGCGGTAACACCAAAGTCCATAAATATCTGGTCAATTTCATTTAAAATTTTAGCGTAATCTTGAGGGTCAATAATATCAAAAGTTCTCTCGTGGGAAAGTTTGGGAGTGAAGTGTAATTTACCATCGGAATAGGCTCCGGCACCACCGAAACCAAACATTATTTCATTACTTTTACGTTTTTCGATACGATTACCTTTATCGATTAAGGCTATTTTGAGATTAGGATTCTTTTTAATTATTTCGTAACAAGCAAAGATTCCGGCAGGACCAGACCCAACAACTATTACATCAAAGTCGTTTTTATTGATCACAGGAAATATAATACAGATAAAATCTTAAAATACAATAAAACGGTTATTGACTATTTTTGGGGATTAGAGGGTAGGTAAAGAAAAATGTCGGGTTTGGAGATAAAATAGAGGTATGAGTAAAAAGGTTGATGTTATTTCGAAACTAACCAAAAGAATTGTTGATTTTAGAGATGCACGAGATTGGAAACAATTTCATAATCCAAAAGACGTAGCTCTTTCACTGTCTTTGGAAGCAGCGGAAGTCTTGGAACATTTTCAATGGAAAAATGGCGAAGAGTTAAACGAATATGTAAAAACGCACAAAGAACATATAGGAGAAGAACTTTCTGATGTTTTATATTGGGTTTTATTAATGAGTTATGATTTAGATATTGATATAGTTGAGGCGTTGAGTGAAAAAATGAAAAAAAACGAAGAAAAATATCCAGAAGATAAATTTAAAGGTAATCATAAAAAGTATAACGAAATATAAATATGATTGTTTACTCATCGACAAAAAAAGATTTTTTAAATGATGTTCTTGATGGTTATGTTGAGAAACAAATCCTTACATCGTTTGTAAGAGAGTTA
>CAZNDF010000089.1:0-620 GCA_964571775.1 uncultured Gammaproteobacteria bacterium
AACTCCAGTAACAACAGCTTTTCGAGTGTCTTTTAAACCAACGATTTCGATTTCTTCGTTGATCTTAACGATACCTTTTTCAATTCTACCGGTAGCAACGGTTCCTCGACCTTTGATTGAGAAAACGTCTTCAACTGGCATTAAGAAAGGTTTATCTAATTCACGAACTGGTTCAGGAATGTAAGTATCAAGAGCTTCCATTAATTTCTTAATAGATTCGACACCATCAGCATCACCGTTAAGAGCTTTGAGAGCACTTCCACGAATGATTGGGGTTTCATCACCTGGGAAACCGTATTTGGTTAATAAATCACGGACTTCCATTTCAACTAGATCTAAAAATTCTGGATCTTCGACTAAGTCACATTTATTTAAAAATACGACTAATTTTGGAACGTTGACTTGATTAGCTAACAAAACGTGTTCACGAGTTTGTGGCATTGGACCGTCTGGTGCAGAAACGACGAGAATAGCACCATCCATTTGTGCAGCACCAGTGATCATATTTTTAATGTAGTCAGCGTGTCCTGGAGCATCAATGTGAGCATAGTGACGTGCTGGTGTCCAATATTCATTGTGAGAAAGAGCGATGGTAATACCACGAGCTTTTTCTTCTGGAG
>CAZNDF010000089.1:630-2116 GCA_964571775.1 uncultured Gammaproteobacteria bacterium
CGATTTTTGAAGCATCACGAACAGTACCGCCCTTAGCAATATCTGCATAAGATTTAGCACTTCCTTGGACTTTTGAAATAGCGGCGGTTAAAGTGGTTTTACCATGATCAACGTGACCGATAGTACCGACGTTAACGTGTGGCTTGGTTCTTTGATAAGTATCTGCCATAGATTCTCCTTTTTGTTTTTGTTGTTGTCTTTTTTTAGAAGACTTAAATTTCTAATTAATAATTATTTTAGATTAAAACGCTGTTAGATTGTATCAGCAAGTTTATAGCTTTGCAATATTCAAAGCCGCAATGGATTAATCTGAATGACAGAACAAACCTGTCATTTTTGTATAGGGGAAATTATAACCTAAATTAAGGAAATTTGGAAGCAATAAATAAGGTTAAAAATACTCTAACAAAATTAATACCGTTGATCTGGCTAAATAAGTGAAAAATTCGGCCTATTTAACAAAAAATATCCCTTTCCATCGATTGACGAAAAGGGATATTTAAATTACAAACAAACGTTTATTTACCTGGATTCATTTTAGTAGTTAATTCTGTTTGGATATCACGAGGAACTGGGTCGTAACGGCAAGGTTCCATATAGAAAGAACCACGACCTTGAGTCAAACTGCGGATAACAGTAGCATAACCACCAACAGCTTCCAAAGGTACGAAAGCGTGAATAGTAGTAAAACCGTGACTATCTTCAGTACCATTGATTTGACCACGGCGAGAAGATAAGTCTCCAATAACTGATCCTAAAAATTCTGATGGAGTAGCCACTTCGAATTTCATAATAGGTTCGAGAACTAAAGGGTGAGCCGCAGTAAATGCGTCTTTAATCGCGTAAGACCCCGCTAATTTAAAAGCCATTTCGGATGAATCGACTTCGTGATAGGTTCCATCATAGACAGTGACTTTAATATCAGTGCATGGGAAACCAGCAATAATACCTTTTTGGAGAGTTTCTTTGACACCTTTTTCGATAGCAGGAATAAAGTTAGCCGGAATAGCACCGCCCTTGACGGCATTGACGAATTCATAGCCTTCACCGCGATTTTTTGGTTCGACTTTGATTTTACAATGACCATATTGACCATGACCACCGGATTGATGAATGTATTTACCTTCACCATCAGCATTTTGAGAAATAGTTTCGCGGTAAGCAACTTGAGGGGCACCAGTTTTGACATTGACACCAAATTCGTGCTTGAGACGATCAACGATAATTTCAAGGTAAAGTTCGCCCATACCAGCAATGATGGTTTGACCAGTTTCTTGGTTGTAGGTAACTTTAAAAGTTGGATCTTCAATAGCTAAACGATTTAAAGCAGCACCCATTTTTTCTTGATCATCAGCAGTAGCTGGTTCAATAGAAAGAGAAATAACTGGTTCAGCAAATTGAATTGGTGAAAGAGAAATAATATTGTTACTCTCACAAAGAGTGTCACCAGTGGTGGATTCTTTTAGACCGATACAGGCAACGATTT
>CAZNDF010000090.1:0-2111 GCA_964571775.1 uncultured Gammaproteobacteria bacterium
GGAAACAAGGACAAATTTGATGCCGTCGTTGCCATCGATACTCAAATTTTAGTTGATTTAGTCAAAGTCTTAGGTAAACTAGACACCAGAGTTGGAACTTTTACTGCCGAACCAGACAAAAGATGTAGTGGTTGTCCTCAGATCATCTATGAACTGCAATGGATGTCTGGACGTCCTCGAGATTATATTGAAAAAAACCGTAAGGATTTTATGAATCCATTAATGTCTGCTTTGTTGGCTAATGTTATGGGATCAGAAAAAAACAAAATGGCCCCTATAATCCAAACTTTCTTTGAAGATATTAACAAAAAACACATTATGGCTTATTTCCCTGATAAAGACATGCAAGAGATAGGGAATTTAGCCAACATTACCGGTAAAATAGTCGATACTGACAAATCAGTCGACTATCTTCACCTTAACGATGCCAACTTTGCTAGCGCCAAAAGTAATATTTTTATTACTCAAAAAATCAAACACGATATCAATATCAAAAATGGCACTGCTGAACATAAAATTTCTGTTACTTATACCAACCCAGCCGCAGGATCAAATTGCAATTTAGAAAAAGGTGACCTTTGCCTCAATGCTTCTACTTACAGAGATCTTTTCCGATTTTATACTCCTATTGGGTCAAAACTCACCAAAATGACAGGATCTGAAGTTGAAACTGTTCAATATGAAGAACTCAACAAACAAGTCTTCGAAGGATTTTATGGTAATAAATTTGGACTCAATCCACAATCAAACATAAAAACCTCCATTGAATACACTTCTGGAGCTATTATTGGTCAGACTTATACATTAATTCTCCAAAAACAACCTGGAACCAAACCTGTTGATTACGAACTAACTATAAACGGCCAAAAACAACCAGAATTTCAATGGGTTGCCGATAAAACCATTAAACTATCGCTCTAAATGGATCGATACACATCAACTGTAGGTATTGTTATTAATAAAAAAACTTCAAAAGAGTCAGATTTATTAATAACAATTTTAACCCCAAAATTAGGTAAAATAGTCGCTCTCGCTAAAGGGGCTAAAAACATCAAAAGCAGTCGGTTAGGAAATCTTCAATTAGGAAACACTATTAAAGTTCAACTTTATCAAAAAAACGATTTTACTTGGATTTCTGAATCTCAAAACCTTATCCCTTTCATGCAAACGGACAAAAACTTGGCTCAATTAAATCTTCTTTTTTATTTTCTAGAAATAGTAAACTTGTTTGTTGCCGAAAATCAACATATCGAAAAAATATTTGATATTTCCCAAAATATTATTACCGCTATTAACAAAAATCTTATTAGCCAATATATTCAAAATGAAATTAATTTTTTAGAAGTTCTGGGTTTTGGTGTTCCTTACGACATCAAAGAAAATTTTGCCAACAAAGATTACAAAACCAGTCAAAAACTTATTAAGAGATTTTTTGAGTCAATTATCGAAAAACCATTAGAAAGCAACAAATTATTTAGGTAAAACATTAACAACAAAAAACATTCTTGTTTAAATAAACATCCTCTTAGTGTAAAATATACTCATCGTCAATTATGACCGAACTGGCACTTCGCGAGTTGGCAAGCAATCTTGAATTAAGTGAATAGATTATTGATCTATTAAATAGGGTGGAACCGCTCCAATATATCGGAGTCCCTAAAAGATATTAATTATTTTTTAGGAGAACACATGGCAGACAATCAAAACGATCTCGTCAGTAAAATCACCAGTCTTTGTAAAAGACGTGGCATAATTTTTCAAAATTCTGAAATTTACGGCGGTGTTCAAGGTTTTTACGAT
This sequence comes from uncultured Gammaproteobacteria bacterium, assembly GCA_964571775.1. Classification (GTDB taxonomy): domain Bacteria; phylum Patescibacteriota; class Microgenomatia; order UBA12405; family UBA12405; genus WARW01. The sequence goes on from CAZNDF010000090.1 coordinate 1,801, forward strand.
TATGGTCCAATTGGTTCTCAAATGAAATTAAATTGGAAAAATATTTGGTGGCAAGAAAACGTCATCAAGCGCCGTGATGTTGTTGGTATTGATGGGTCAATTATTACTCACCCTCGTGTTTGGGAAGCTTCAGGACATGTCAAAAATTTTGCCGATATTATGGTTGAATGTAAAAAATGCCACAAAAGATTCCGACCAGATCTTCTCGATGATCCGTCAAAATGCCCTGAATGCGGTGGAGAATTTACTGCCGGTCGAAAATATAATATTTTATTTGAAACCGAAATTGGAGTTATTGAAGGTGAAAAACT
>CAZNDF010000091.1:0-2105 GCA_964571775.1 uncultured Gammaproteobacteria bacterium
AGGATAGTGATGAACACCAATTTCAACTATTTTAAATCCGGCTTTTTTGGATTTAATTAAAAATTCACTACTAATGAAAGCTCCCCTTTCAGCTTCTAGCTTAGGGATAGTTTCTACTACCTTTTTATTGAGTAGCTTAAATCCACAATCTATATCAGTCACATGAAGCCCAAAAAGAATAAAGACGATAAGTTCCCAGATTTTTGAGGTAAGAATAGCGGTTTTTGATACTTGACGAGAGAGATAATAACCAATGACAATGTCAGCTTTTGACGACTGCTGTTTTTTGATAAGGTCAGTAATTTCTGAAAAATCGAATTGGCCATCAGAGTCAGTGAAGGTTATCCATTGATATTGAGAGTTATAAAGACCACTTTTGAGAGCGGCACCATATCCGCGATTGGGATTGTGAGTGATAATTTTGATTTGTTTTGGATATTCTCGTTGAATTTCTTCTAGAACTTTACCGGTATTATCTTTTGATCCATCATTAATTAAAATTATTTCCCATTTGGCAGCTGTTTGTTGGAGTATTGGAATAGCTTTTGAAACAGTATTTTTTATATTTTTTTCTTCGTTATAACAAGGGAAAAAGACAGAAAGCTCATTGATTAAGAATGGTTTCATATAATGTAAGTATAACAACAACCATGCTTTTGGGGAACTAACACAAATTTACTTGACAAATAGACTAACTGGTCATATAATAGCCTATAATTATTTATTAATATATATTTAATAAGCAGGTGGAACACATGAAAAATAAAATTTTATCGACTATCGTCTTGATGGCTTTAGTAACCGGTTCATTGTTTGGACCTGTTATCGTTAAGGCTGATTCGTACTCTTATTCTAATACTGATAATAGAAAAACTTTGTCAGTTGACAAGAAGTTGCGATCAATTCATTCTTCGGAATATGTTGATAACATTTCTAGTTCAACTAAAGTTTTTTATCAAAACGATGTTATTGAATTTAAAATTAAGGTAACCAATACCGGAACCACTAATATGAAAAATATTAAGGTGACCGATACTTTACCTCCATTTTTAAAATTAATCTTTTTCCCTGGTTCTTACAATAGTACCGATAATAAAGTTGAATGGACAATTAATGAACTAAATGCTGGTCACTCTCAAGAGTTTTTGATCAGAGCTAAAATTGATAAGGCAACTGAAGTAAAAACTTTAACTAAAGAAACTAACGTAGCTACCGCTAAGGTTGATGAAGTTAGTGAAAAAGATGATGCTACCTATTATTTAGGTGGTAAAGATGGAGTAATAATTCCAGAAACTGGTAGTATGGATTTGGTTGTCCAAACCATTGGTGTAATTGGACTAGGTTTATCTGGATTTGCTTTGAGAAAAAAGATCCGTGGATACTAATTTAGATCTTAGATTATAGATCTTAGATCTCAGAAAAAAATATAAAACCCCTGCTGAAAAGCGGGGGTTTTTAGTTGAGAGAATTATTTTGTGATCAAACGAAGGCTCATAACTAAACCAGGAGAATAACGATCAGAGAAGTTAAGATCAGCCCCAAACCAAGGATCGTGAATTTTGTAGTTGCCGTTACTACCACTGATTATAACGATAAAATGCATACCGGCAATATTAGACATTTTTACTTGAGCAATGACATAACGACCAGCTTGAAGCTCACTGTCGATAGTGCCGCTATTGTAAGAAACCTGTTTGTAAACATAACCAGACGGCGGATTTGGAGTAGACATGTAAGCAGTATTACCCCAAAAATTACCTGAGTTGGCGGCATAGGCAGATGGTGTGGTTCCGGATCCAAGTTTTTTATAAACCATTGAAACACTGCTAATAAAACAACCGACTGATCCAATAGTGTCTCGGGAATTACCAATGTATTGATTGCACCAACGAGGATCTCTTTGAGAATAAAAATTACCATCACTGCCACCACCAGGGCTAGTACTAAGACAAGTACTGCCTCCAGCTGAACTAGAGAAATTCTTGAGGGCGGCTAGTTGGGATTGAGCTTCAGCTAAAAGTGATTGATATTTCTTTTCATCATTTTTAGTTGATTCCAAGAGATTGTTTTTTGATGCCTTTTGACTAGTAAGACTGGTTTTTTGA
>CAZNDF010000092.1:0-2074 GCA_964571775.1 uncultured Gammaproteobacteria bacterium
TGTTAATTATTTCTAACTGTATGTTAGATCTAGTTAACATTTTTGTCAAGAGTTTTAATTAGGTGTTGATATACTGAATTATGGTTTTTCTAAAAAAGATTGGTAGAAGTTTTTTAAAGTTTGTATTGATGACGGCTTTATTGCATATCTTAGTACTGGTTTTGAGTGCAATTAAGAATATGGATTTAAAGTATTTAAATTATTTTCAAATATTGGGATTGGCCGAATTCTGGCCTAAAATAACTCAAGGGTGGATAAGTGATCTGATCTCATTATTAGTGATGTTGGGAGTGATAGTAACTTTTTTAGCGTTGTCCCGAACAAGAAAAGTGAATCAGTAGGATTATGATTTCTGATGGGCCTTCATTAAGCAGATACCAGAATGAACCTCAAGATTATTGGAAATAGCCAAATCAACAGCTGATTGATTGTCAATTCCTTCTTGAAGCCAGATAATTGACTTGCGACCAGAGTCAATAATCTCTTGAATAACAGAAAGCACTTCTTCTGACTTACGAAAAACATCGATAATGTCTACAAAAATTTCTTGGGGAATAGAAGAAATATTTGGATAAGATTTCTGGCCAAAAACTTCAACTATGTTGGGGTTAACAGGGATGATTTTATAACCTTGGTTAATAAGATATTGAGCGACTTGATAGCTGGGTCGGGCGGGCTTGTCGGAAAGACCGATAATGGCAATAGTTTTGACTGAAGTAAAATCCATATTTAATATTAGTCGAAAAAATCGTGAACATCAAACTGATCGACAGAAAAATTCTGGCCATCAAAATCAAGAATTGTATAACCAGCTTCATGAATTTTGGTAGGGCCAATAAGATCATCACTGGGGCGATATTTTGATTCTAAATCATAAACAGTATTACGGATAATACCGCCATGAGTAGAGATTAAGACTAAATTATCGGAGCTTTTAGAACAAACTTCTTTTAATTTGTTTTTGAAGAGAGAAATAACTTGATTGAGAGAGGTGTTAGTTTCAGGAGAAATCCAATTGGGATTTTGCATGGCAAATGCTTGAAGCTGATCTCGAATTTCTTTGGGGTTTTGGTAGTTATTGTAAGCGTTGAATTCACCAAACTCTGGAATCTGAATAATATCTTTTATATTAAGGACTGACTGAACAATTTGAGCACTTTGAATGGACCGAGCATAGAGACTGGAATAAATAATTGGGAAGTTAATTAATTGAGGAAATCTTTCTTTTAAGGTTTTACCTAGTTTTTCAATCTGACTAATACCGATATCAGTCAGACGAACAGCCTGTTTATCACTAATCAGAGTAGAATCGATTTTTTGTTTTTCACCATGTCGAAATAGAATTATCTTCACTATGATGATTTTACCCCAAAAGTTACAAATATATGGATTTATATCAATTTACCTAGAAATACGGTATAATCTAGGACGTAGGTGGGTTTCTGTCAAGTTAATTGAGAAGAGGTCGCTACGAGTTAATAGTTTCTTACAAGAAAAATGATCAAGAAATTGTATGTTGGCGGCTTGTCTTATCAAACCACTGACGAAACATTAGGAGCAGCTTTTGCTCAGGCCGGTACTGTGGTATCAGCTGTAGTTATTAAGGATAAATTTTCCGGACAATCAAAAGGTTTTGGATTTGTCGAAATGGATAGCGAAGAATCAGCTAATCAAGCCATCTCTTTATTTGATGGTAAAGAATTAGATGGTCGAACTGTCAAAGTCAACGAAGCCAGACCAATGGAAGATAGACCTCCACGCAGAGATAACTTCTCTCGAGGACCACGAAATGATTTTGGTGGTAATAGAGGTGGTAGCAGCAGATACTAATTTTTTAGTAAATGAAATAAAAGAGCGTCGAAAGGCGCTCTTTTTTTTGGTTAAATTTTGGGATACTGGCACAATTCCATCTTATTTTCAGGTAAAAGAAAACGGCGATTAGGCTTGAGTTCAGTGATAAATTCTGGCGTATGACTAACGATAAGCATAGCTCCTTGATAGGATTTTAGAGCTTCAAGGATTAATCTTTGAGAGAGAACATCAAGATAAGTGGTTGGTTCGTCAAGAATTAAAA
>CAZNDF010000093.1:0-1219 GCA_964571775.1 uncultured Gammaproteobacteria bacterium
TCAAAAACTAATTTCATTTTAATTAAATATTCAATCAGGTGTTCGAAGTTTGGGACACTCAGCTCACATAGGTTTTGATTTGGAAATATAATCGTTTTTGTTATACTTCGTACATATATGAGCATAGAAGGAAAAAGTGATAAAGTTTCACATCAAATTGTAACAAGGCCATATAGATTGGAAAGATATTCGGATTCAAATGGTGTACTTTTGAGTCCAAAATCTTTAACTGAAATAGATATTAAAAGGGCTGAAATACTAGACCAAATGAGTAATTTCATTGTCGATAAAAAAACAACCCCTACTTCACTAATGACTGAGATTATGAATTCTTATGCTGAAAGATTTGAAAAAAGTATAGAAAAGCCAGATGTTTTTATACATCTTACTCAAGAACAAAACTTAGAAGTATTAGCACCGAAACTCCAAATATATGTTTCTGATATAGTTTTAGGCAATCTCAATAGAGATGGTTTTTATAGAACTATTATTGAAGGTAAAAATCCAGATTTAAAAAGATCAAAAAAATACTTAGGTGAAGTATTAAGGTTTTATTGGGCTGATGTGGTTGATATTAAGGGAATATATTTTGGATATAGGGTTAATCCCCATTAGTTAAGGTGTTAATAAACATACATTTGTTAATATTTTTTTGGCATTGCTAATTAGTTTTGAATTTTGAGATATTTTGATACAATTCCGATACGTTTATTTTCCAAACGTATCTATGACGGAAAAAAGTGATGTTTTAATTTCTGAAAAGGTTGATATTTTTAGATCAACTAGGGTTAATTCTTTAGTTGATATTCCTAAAATGGATCCGGTCTTTACAGGTTCAAAATTATCGGTAATAACTGATTTAGACGGTGTCTTGTGTGGTTATGGCGATGATAATACTCGTGAACAAAACTTGGCAAAGCTTTTCGCTTTGGGTGAAATAGCTAAGTCGGCTTCTGATTTAATGTTTTATTCTTCAAGAATTGTTGTAGATGAAGATAAATGGTATTGGGGATTAACAATGGGTTTGTTTGAAAAACAAAGTGTGAGTCATGCTCCTTTTTTTACTAAAAAATCAGAGAGAGTTCTAGCTGATTTTATTAAGAAAAGTAATAAAAATTGTCGAGTAAGTTTTGATGTTAGTCTTTTTAATAAAAATGGTGGCTGTACAGATGGTGTTTATGATCTTAGTAGAATGACATTAAGGAGAGGTTTGTCGCTA
>CAZNDF010000093.1:1254-2030 GCA_964571775.1 uncultured Gammaproteobacteria bacterium
GTAGAGATGAAAGGAACGTACAAAAATTAGATTTGGTTATGGATAATGAGGGTTTGGATATTCAAAATATGTATAGTTTTAATACCGGGCATCGATTGATATAATTTTTCTCATGGAGGTTAGAATTGAAGAGAGTTGGAAGAATGTTTTACAAAAAGAATTTAGTGAGAAATATTTTGAGGATTTAATTCAGTTTGTAAAATTGGAATATCAAAAGACAACAGTTTATCCGCCAGCTAAATTTATTTTTAGTGCTTTTGATTTAACTCCGTTTGATAAGGTAAAAGTGGTGATTTTGGGACAAGATCCATACCATGGTCCAAACCAGGCTAATGGGTTGGCTTTTTCGGTTAGTGACGATATTCCGACTCCCCCATCATTAGTAAATATTTATAAGGAAATTAAATCAGATTTGGGTGTGGAAACAAAAAATCAAAATGGAAACTTAGAGAATTGGGCGAGGCAGGGTGTTTTAATGTTGAATGCAACTTTGACGGTTCGAGCTAATACTGCTGGTTCTCATCAAAATAAAGGTTGGGAAAAATTTACTGATGCAGTTGTTAAAGTATTATCGGAACAAAAAGAAAATTTGGTGTTTATTCTGTGGGGTGCTTATGCTCAAAAGAAAGTCCTTCGGCCAATTCGACAAGCTCATGGTGAACAAGCTCAGGATGGTGGGTCTTTGATTGATGAAAATAAACATTTGGTGATTCGATCAGCGCATCCATCACCACTGTCGGCTTATGCTGGTTTTTTTGGATCAAAACCATTTTCAC
>CAZNDF010000094.1:0-2024 GCA_964571775.1 uncultured Gammaproteobacteria bacterium
CACCAATGTCACGTTTTTCTCCTTCGGGTGAACGAACTCAAAAAAGAGAAAGCGTTTTGGTGAAACTTACTAAATTCTTTGAAAAGTTTTTTGATATATCAAATTAAACTGTAGTTTTAGAATAAATTATGTCTCAGTACTACAAACCAAATCGCCAGCTGGGGTTGTACGGGATACATGAAGAAAAACCATTCAAGATTTCGAGGTCGAAGATTGATTTGTTTATAAAATGCGAAAGGTGTTTTTATTTGGATCGAGTGTTGGGAATTGCTCAGCCACCAGGATTCCCCTTTTCACTAAATTCGGCGGTCGATAAACTTCTTAAAAAAGAATTTGATATTCATCGAACCAACCACACAGCTCATCCATTAATGAAAGCTTATGGACTGGAGGCAATACCATTTGAACATCCAAAAATGGATGAATGGCGGGAAAACTTTAAAGGCATCACCTATTTAGAACCGGCAACTAATTTATTAATTACTGGAGCAGTGGATGATGTGTGGGTAAAACCGAATGGAGAGTTGATAATTGTGGATTACAAATCGACATCAAAAGAAAGTGAAGTAAATTTGGATGCGGAGTGGCAAGATGGATACAAAAGACAGATGGAGGTTTATCAATGGTTATTTAGAAAAAATGGTTTTAATGTATCGGAGACGGGTTATTTTGTTTATTGTAATGGAAAAACTGATCGAGTGGCTTTTGGTGGAAAATTGGAATTTGATATAAAATTAATCCCCTACAAAGGAAAAACTGAATGGATTGAACCGACAATAAAAAAGATTTATGAATGTTTGAATAGCAAGGAAATTCCAAAAGCCGATCCAGATTGTGATTTTTGTAATTATGTAAAGGCAGTGGAAAAAATAAATTAGGTGATACTATTGGATAGTGATTAAAAAACCAGTTTTTTTATTTTTTTTATTGGGATTAATTTTTACCGCCTTAAATTTCTTTTTTGAAGAAAAAACTACACTTTTTGATAGTTTATCTCTTTTGTTTGGTTTGTGTTTAGTAGTAAGTGCACCAAAAATATTAGATAATTTTTTGGTTAATTACACAAAAAAAATAGCTTGGTTAGTAGTCTTAATTTTCACAACTATAACTCTTTGGATAATTACAATTTTTGATATTAAAGGTTTATTGGGTAATATTTTTACTTTTTGTCTGATAATTGTCTTGCTTTCTTTTGTTTTATATTTGTCACTTCCACCAATTAGGGGTATTTTTGGTTTGATCAAAAAAATAAAATGGAAATTTGTTCAAAAATTTGTGGCTTATATTGAAAGGCTTTTATCCCCTGTTTATTTGTTTCCAATAAAGTTAATAACTTATTCGGCTTACTACATAATAAAATTTTCCGTTAAATTGGTGATTGAATTGGCCAAAATTATAATTGATATGGTTAAATTCCCTTTTAAAAGTTTTAGGAATTTTTTGAAGTCATTGGCGGTATTGACGGTAATAATATATTTGATTGGATCGACTTTTGTGATGGTAGATTATATACAAAAAAATTATGGCTATTATGAAAAATTCTTTTGTTCGGCGGGTAAAAAAGAAAAATTAAAAAAATCAGTAGTGAGAATTGTAGGTGGATATTCTGAAGGTACGGGATTTTTTATTTCAGAGAATCAAGTATTGACTAATTTTCATGTAATTGATGGTGAACCGAGCCCTAAAATTATTTTTCCAGATGGAAATTTTATTACTACAATAAAAATTACTGGAGATAGTAATTCTGACTTGGCGGTGTTGTACACCGAAAAAAAATATCCAGAAATGGTGATGCCTTTGACAAAAAACATTGACTTAAAAGATGAAGAACCAGTGATTGCCACTGGTTTTGCTATGGGAACTGGCTTGGTGGGTAAAGCAACTGTAATGAAGGGAAACTATAGTGACTTTAGAAAAGCTAAAAAAAATAAAGTCGGTTATCTTCAAACTAATATTTCTTTGGTTGAAGGCATGAGTGGTGGACCATTGACTGATCAGTGTGGCGATGTAGTTGGAATTAATAC
>CAZNDF010000095.1:0-1919 GCA_964571775.1 uncultured Gammaproteobacteria bacterium
TATTTATTAATTTAAGGGGGTGACACTTAATGCCAACCATTAAATTTTATTCAGTTAAATCTCGTAAGTCCGTAGAGGTCGATGTTGCTAAAGTTAAGAAAGTAGTGTTTAAAAACGGTCGACCTGCACTTGAAGCTATTGATCCAGAAACTGGAGTCAAATTATGTAAGATAATGTCTGCCGCTGATGCAGCTTTACTTAAATAAATACTGTAAAATAAATTGACCTCCAAAGAAATTGAAGTGTCTACTCCGAATTTTTCGGAGAGGAAAGTCTGGACCACAAAAGATACAGAATCCAAATAAGTAGGAATTCGAGCAATCGAATGGCAATGCTACAGAGACGAGTAAGCGAAAGCTGAGATGAAACGAGCAACCTTCTGGTGGAAATCTTAAGATGAGGCGTTAATATCTGATCTTTGAGAGCCTCAGGTAAAGAGAATAGATAGATGACACATAAACAGAAACCAGCTTAACAATTTCTTTGGAGGTTTTTGTTGGTCTGAAAACAGGAACCAAAAGATAAAAATAACTCAGAGAAGGTTATTTCTTATTGATCAAAACTTTGAATATAGTCTCAATAGTAAGGAACACAGGAAGAGCCAAGATAGCTCCAACAACCCCACCAAGCTTAGCACCAGCAGCAATTAAGAGGATAGTGACTAACGGGTTAAACCCAACTGTTTGTTTCATGATACGAGGAACGATGATGTTATTCTCAAGTTGCTGAATAACAGTACCGACAACAATAGCTAAAACGCCTGTTAGAGGAGAAATAGTAAATCCAACTAGAGCAGCCAAAGCAGTAGCAACGGTTGGACCAATGGAAGGGACTGCTTCGAGAAGACCGGCAAAAATAGCCAAAGGTACGGCGTAACTTAATCCAAGAATACTATAACCAATATAAGACAATAACCCAATAATAGACATTAAAAAGAATTCAGCAGTAACCCAACTACCTAGTCTAGCTTCTAACCTTTCGATTATGGCAATCATTTTTTCTTTTCCAGTTTCACCAAACACCTCGTTACCGTATTTAGGGAAATTCTTTTTTTCAAGTAAAAGATAGAAGGTTAAGAAGAGAATGACAAATCCAGAAATAACATTAGAGACAACCGAGATAGCGGTTTTAGCAATACCACCAGGAAGATTTTCTAGAATTTTGAATTGGGAAGATAAATCAATAGCATCGGAGCCAAAAATTTTGATATTTTTTAGGGTTTCTGGGAGGGTTTTGACTAAACCAGCAGTTTGTTCAACTAATATAGGGACGATGCCGGCAACAGAAAAAGAGATAACAGTAAGAATAATAATATAGAGAATTAAAATCCCTAATGGTCGAGGTATTTTAAATCTTTCTAATCGGGAAACAGCTGGGTTGAGAGCTTCCATAAAGACAAAACTAATAAAAAGTAAAATAACTAAACCGCGAACTTGCCATAACAAAACCAAACCTAATAAAGAGAGAATGGTAAAAATAATTGTCTTGTAAGAAATTTCTATCTTTTTATTGATCATAATTTAGTATACCATTGCCCTACTTGATTGAAGATTTTTTTGTCAAAACCTTTTTTAGTAATATCAAAATAAAAAGCAGTGGATTTAGTTTTGAACCAGCAACTCTGACGACGAGCATCACTATGTTCGGCGTAAGACCATTTTTGAAGACAATCAGTTAAAACAGACGGGGTAGGATTCTCAAAGTATGGTTTGAGACATTGATAAGCAGCAATTTGCATGCCAGGGTCAGTCCATTTATATTTTTTTAATAAAACTTTAACCTCATCTAAAAATCCAATATCCATTCTTTTTTGAACTCGGGCGTCAATACGTTGATAAAGAAAATCGAGAGGAGCGGTGAGAGAGAGGTGAAGAAGATCAAAATTTTCAATTTTCAATTTACAATTTTCAATATTTTTG
>CAZNDF010000096.1:0-1734 GCA_964571775.1 uncultured Gammaproteobacteria bacterium
CTGTCGATAGTCTTCAACATTTGGATTTGCCTTCAGGAGTGGAAGTAGAAGTTAAAATGTAAAATTATGATTTCAGGATTTTTAGTAAAAAAAGGTCAAATGACCAGCGTCTACACTGAAGATGGCAAGCGTATTGCTGTTACTAAATGTGTCGCTCAACCACTCAAAGTTACTCAGGTTAAATCAGTCGAAAAAGACGGCTATCAGTCTATCCAGGTTGCTTACGGTGCCAAAAAACACCTCGACCAGGCAACTGAATCTAAATTATCTAAAATTAATTTAGACATTAAACCACAATCATTCAAAGAATTCAGTTTAACTTCTGACCAACCTGTAGAAGTTGGTTCCGATATTGCTATCGAATCAGTTTTTGCTGCAGGGGATATTATTGACGTTACCGGTATTTCTAAGGGTCATGGTTTTGCCGGTGTTGTCAAACGACATGGTTTCAAGAAACAACCTCTTTTAGGTGCTTCCAACTATGTTCGTCATCCAGGTTCTATTGGTGCTCAAACTCCAGGAAAGGTTGTCAAAGGTAAAAAAATGCCAGGTCATTTCGGTGTTGAAACTGTGACTGTTTCCGGATTGCAAATTTTCTCTATCAACCCAGATACAAAAGAAATTTTAATTAAAGGTTCAGTCCCTGGAAGTTTTAATTCTTGGGTTACTCTCAAAAAGACCGCCTAACTATGAAATCTCAAATTTATAATCTTAACGCTGAAAAAGTAGGCGAAATTACTTTACCAAAGAGCGTCTTTGATGTTGAAGTTTCCGATACTCTGATTGCTCAGGCTATCCGAGTTGCTTTGGCTAACCGCCGTTCTTCCTATGCTAAGACCAAAACCCGTTCTGAAGTTGCTGGTACCAGAAAGAAAGTCTGGGCTCAAAAAGGAACTGGTAATGCCCGTCACGGTAACCGAACTGCTCCAATCTTTGTTGGTGGTGGTAGTGCTATGGGTCCTGATGGTCAACAAAACTATTCTCTTAAAATCAGTAAAACTATGAAGAAGAAAGCTCTTTATGCTCTTCTTACTAAGTTTGCTGCTGATAAAAAAATCCTTATCATCGATAAATTTTCTCAATTAGATCCAAAAACTAAATCTGGTCTCAAACTTATCACTGGACTTAAAGCCGTTGATGAAGTATTATCAAAAAGTCGTAAAATTGGGATTATTACTACAAAGACCATGACTCCGGTCAAAAGAGCTTTTGGTAATGTTAAAGACATCAATTTGATTTCTTTAAAATCTCTCAGTATTTACAACTTATCAAAACAAAATTATTTGATAATTAGCCAAAAAGCTATTAAACAATTTAAATAATCATGATTCAAAGTATTACTGTTTTAAAACCAATCATCACCGAGAAGGCTTTGTCTGCTCAACAGACTCAAGATAAATATGCTTTTTGGGTTAGTCCAAAAGCCACCAAAGGCCAAATAGAAGCATCTTTCAAAACCGTTTTTGGTATTACTCCATTATTGGTCAACACTATTACCCTTAAAGGTAAAATTAAAACCAACTGGAAAAACCGAAGTTCTGTTGCCAAATCTGATCGTAAAAAAGCTATTATTACCCTTCCAAAAGGTACTAAAATTGAATTACTTAAGCTTAATACCAAATAATTATGCCTATTAAATCTTTATTAACCATCAAAAAGAAAACTAGTGGCCGAGACTCTCAGGGTCACGTATCTATTCGTCACCGTGGCGGAGAAGAAAAACGCTTTTTAAGA
>CAZNDF010000097.1:0-1677 GCA_964571775.1 uncultured Gammaproteobacteria bacterium
CTTTACTTTTATAAAATTCATATTTTCAAAGAACAATATAATCACTTCGTTTTTAGCTGCTGTTACTATTCCACTTACTCACCTTTATTACGGTATACTATTTCTAAATGGGTTATCAAAAACAGAAGTTAAATTTAAACCACACGAATTTGACCAAAAAACTGGTAAATACATCGGTGGTTAAATCGGTCTCTATTTCCTATCCACCGCTAGAATCCTCAAAAGGAGATCCATTTCTATCTCAAAACCGACAATTTCAATGGACTAATACTGGCAATGTTATTTACCCAATCATCCCTGCTTATGCCGCAACTCTCCTTCAAAGTAAAGGAATTAAGGTTTTTTGGGACGATGCTATTGCTGAAAAATTAACTTATCGTCAATGGTTAGATCGAATTATTAAAAATAAACCAGATCTAGTTGTTATTGAATCAAAAACTCCAGTAATCAAACAGCACTGGAAAATAATTAAAGAATTAAAAACAAAAAGTTTAGAAATTAAAAATTGGAATTTAGTCATTGTCTTAATGGGTGACCATGTCACAGCTTTACCTCAAGAATCAATTGATAATTGCCCTATAGACTATGTCCTTATTGGCGGCGATTTTGATTTCCTCTTAAGTGAATTGATAACTTTGATCAATCAAAACCAAAAACCCAAAGATAAAATTTTTAAACTTCAAAAAGATCATGATTTAAATTCACTGCCTATTATTGATCGATCATTAACTCAATGGAAACTTTATGCCTACAATAACACCAATTATAAATACAAACCCGGTTCATATATTATGTCTGGACGTGACTGTTGGTGGGGGAGATGTACTTTTTGTTCTTGGACAACCCTTTTCCCTGGAAAATGTTTCCGTCGATTTTCTGTTCAACATACCATCGATGAAATAGAAAATTTAGTCAACAATTTTGGCATCAAAGAAATTTTTGATGACTCTGGAACTCTTTCTATCGGTCCTTGGCTTAACGATTTATGCCAAGAACTAATCAATCGTAAACTCAACAAAAAAGTAACTATTGGCTGCAATATGCGATTTGGAGCCCTCAATCAACAAGAATATTATCTTCTCAAAAAAGCCGGATTCCGTTTTATTCTTTATGGTCTTGAATCAGCCAACCAAGACACTCTTAATTTTATTAACAAGAACGAAAAAACCCAAGACGCAATTAAGACTCTTAAAATGGCCAAAAAAGCTGGTCTCGAACCACACGTCACTGTTATGATCGGTTATCCTCACGAAACCTTGTCTCAAGCCAAAAACACCTTAAATTTAGCTAGGAGTATATTCCAAAACAATTTGGCTGATAGCCTTCAAGCCACCATTCTAATTCCATATCCAGGCACTCCATTATTTAAATACTGTCAAGAGAACAATCTTCTTTTGAGTAAAAATTGGGATGATTACGACATGCGACAATCGATTATCAAATCACCAATCGACCCCAAAGATCAACTGAAACTAGTCCAAAACCTTTTCAAAGGCATCCTTACCCCAAAATTTATCTTTAAAAAAATTATCTCCATCAGATCTTTCTCTGATATCAAACATTTATCAAATTACGCATTAAAATTTTTACAAAAACTCAAAGATTTCTCGTGATCAAAGTTTCGTTTGTAATTCCCACTCTCAATGCCCAAAAAGTTTTAGAAGATTGTCTTAAGTC
>CAZNDF010000098.1:0-1546 GCA_964571775.1 uncultured Gammaproteobacteria bacterium
ATTTAAAACCACCAACGAGAAACATAGCAAAGAAAACTAATCCGGCTAAACCAACAATTACTTGAAGAATATTACTATAAAGACATTCAAAGCCACCGATGGTGGCAATTCCGTTGGAAACACATTTCCCTTCAGTCCAAGCAGTTTGGGCAAAAACGGGATTAGGAGAAAATAAATTAAGAATATTAGTCATGAATTAATTATACATTAGAAGGGGTGAATTCGCCTTTTTATTTTTGATAGAATGGTTTTAAATTGGATGTTGAAAATTACAGTTGCTTGCCAATGGTTATCATTATCCTTTTGAAGTAGGTTAACTAAAACTGGGAATAGAAAAGCCGTTTTTTAAAATGGAAATACCAAAAAGAAGTTCAATTAAACCGAGAATAGCCCAAACGGAGAAAATTAAAATTACTCCGATAAGGGAGTTGGTAATTTGAGCTCTGGCAGTAGCAACTTTTTTTTCGTCACCATTTGAAGTAATCCATCTAAAAGCACCAAGAACTAGAATAAAGAAAAAAACAATAAGAGTAATGACGAGGACTAAACTAATAGATCCAGAGAGAATACTATTGACACTGACTTTTTCTGTTAAGGCATCAAAATCACTTCCTTGTGGTTTTACTTCAAGAGTGGCATAAACCGGGGGAATAATAGTTGATAATATTTGGTGATTTATCATGGTGTGTTAATGATAACAAACCCCCCCCTTCATATAAAGGGGGGTTGAAAGTAAACAAAAACGATATTTATCTGCCAGTGAATGTTGGAAGATTGAATCCACTAGTAAGATTGAATCCAAAGATGGTGCCTAATAGGTTCATGATAGCCCAGGCAGAAAAAACAATGGCTAGACCGATTAAAGCATTAGTAATTTGGCTACGAGCGGCAGCAACCTTTTTTTCATCACCACCAGAGGTAATCCATTTTAACCCACCAAAAACTAAGATAAAGAAGAAAACTACGGCGACAACGATTAACACTAAGCTAATGGCACCTTGAATAATACCGGGAATAGATAGGGTTGATAAAGAATTGAAACCACTGCCTGATTCTGGATTTAGTTTAATTGTTTCAGCGGCGTAGACAGGAGTAATGATGGAAGCCATCATAATTTTGTTTTTTATTTGGTTCAACATTTTTTTATAAAATCTTAATAATTAATTATAAGTATTTGTATTAATAATAGCAAGTTTTAAAGAGAAAAAGTAGGCCAAGTAAGAGTGAGGGTTTGAAGAGTGGTAATGCCAAATAAAGCTCCAGCAAATTTGAGAAGGCCAAAAACTGAAAAAGCTAAAATTACTCCGACTAAAGAATAGAGGATAGATTTTTGAGCCTCTTCGAATTTTTTTGGATCGCCATTGCTGGAGATCATGTGATAGGCCGCCATAACAAAGTGCCAGATAAAATAAATGACAGCAACGGTCAGAAAAATAGTGATAATTGCTTGAACAATATTATTGACGTAGGATTCGGGATCGTTATTAATAGTAGCTGAGTTATTAATTACAGGGTTTATAATTTGAGCATAAATTGGTTTGATGAT
>CAZNDF010000099.1:0-1546 GCA_964571775.1 uncultured Gammaproteobacteria bacterium
TCAAATTCCATGCCAGAAGTTTCTTTGGTTTCTAAAAATAGACCTTTGCCTTCTTCAGCAGTAATTAAACCATCTCGACCAATTTTAACCATAGATTCGGCAATTTTTTTACCAATTTCAACACTACCGGCAGAAATAGTAGCTACTTGTTCAATAGAATCTTGATCATTGGGTTTGATTTCTTTTTTCATTTTATCGAGTTCTTCGATAACAAGTTTAAGACCTTTTTCGAGTCCCCTACGGATAATCATAGGATTAGCACCAGCAGCAACATTTTGAAGACCTTTGTTGACGATAGCTTGGGCTAAAACAGTAGCAGTAGTAGTACCATCACCAGCAGCATCATTAGTTTTACTGGCAGCCTCTTTGATTAATTGAGCTCCCATGTTTTCATAGGGGTCAACAAGCTCTATTTCTTTAGCAACAGAAACACCATCATGAAGGACAGTAGGACCACCCCATTTTTTGTCAATAGCAACATTGCGACCTTTTGGGCCGAGAGTGGTGATGACAGCGTCAGATAAAATATTAACGCCATTAAGCAATGATTGACGAGCTTCAGCTCCGAATTTTAGTTGTTTTGCCATAGTAAGTTATTTGATTAATTAGTAATTAATTTATTAATTTTTATTTGACGATAGCCATGATGTCGTCAAATTTTAAAAGCAAAAGTTCAACATTATCGTCTTTAATTTCTTTACCACCCCATTCGCGATAAACAACAACATCATCTACTTGGCAAGGACATTTGATTTCGCGAATATTATCATAAGTAGGGCCACCAACGGCAAGAACTTTACCTTGTTGAGGTTTGTCTTGGTGATTGCCTGGAAGGAGAATTCCAGAAGAGGTAGTTTTTTCTTGTTTTTGAGGCTGGACTAAAAGGTAGCCAGCAACTGGGTGGATTTTGGTTTGTGACATAGTGATTGAAATTAATAAATAACTAATTAATAATTATCAGTCTTTTATTGAGACTGCTAATATTATAGCGAGGTCACAAAAAATGACAAGTGGTTAGCCTTGGTAAAATAAAGAAACAAATGAAATTAAAAGAGTGTAGGATTTTTGGAAAACATAAATTTTTTTATTTAGAAAATGACCGATATATCGGCCAAAGAGTGGCATTGGGGAAATATGAACCGTATGAAACTCAATTAATTTTGAGACAAGTAAAGGCGGGTGACGTGGTGGTTGATGTCGGGTCAAATATCGGTTATTACACCTTACTTTTGGCTAATAAAGTGGGTAAAACAGGTAAAGTTTATGCTTTTGAACCGGATAAAATTAACTTTGAAATTTTAGTTAAAAATATAAAAGAAAATAATTTAGAAAATGTAGTGATAATAAATGCGGCCGTAGGAAAGAAGGAAGGCAAATTAAAACTACACAGGTCGGAAGAAAATTTTGGTGATCATAAATTGTATGGTAGTGATAAAAGGGTTGAGGAAGTAAAAATTATTAATTTAGATAAATATTTTGGAAGCGAAAAAATAGATTTAATGAAAATTGATACTCAGGGATGGGAGCCGGAAGTGATCGCTGGAGC